>JAJOJL010000054.1 GCA_021208645.1 Bacillus sp. (in: firmicutes)
GGCCTTGAAAAGGGTAAAAAACATAAAAAAAATAAGAGATTGTGAAAAAAGAGCAATGAAATTCAATAAATATGTGAAATAAGGGATAGAAGTGGAATAAAACATAAGTAAATCGACAGTCTCATTTTTCCGTCTATTTAAGCTGTTTTTAATGCTATTTGCTAATTAAGGGAAATTTCTCCGCTTATTTTTCAGATTAGGTGCTTAACCTGATTTCCTAATCCATAAGAGCGGACCCAACCCTTATGGACCCAACCGAACGGGTTATCCTCAAACGAGCTATCTTACGTTTAAGTATGAGAAATTAAAGGAATTACAGTTTATATCTTTTTTTAAAACATATGTATTAATGGATGCAGAAATAGGATGGCATTTTGTTGGAATTCTGGTGCTTTCCAGGTTGCATTGCCTCGTTCCCATTGTTTATTAAGAAACGGTACCATTTCTTATCAACGGGAGGTACACAATGAGATTTACAGGTGTAGGTTTGGTTATGCTAGCTGCTATTTGCTGGGGCCTTAGTGGGGGAATTGCGGCTATTTTAATGAACAAGGGCTGGGATCCTATTGTGATTTCGTTTTACCGAGGGGCTGTTGGATTCCTATGTTTTCTCCCGTGGTTTCTCTTACGTTTTAAGGAAAATTGGATTCTTTCTCCTCGTTTATACATATGGTCTCTATTGGCAGGTGTGGGCGTTGCTGGGAATTTTACTTTTTATGCTTTCAGTATCCAAGCCTCAAGTATTGCTGTTGCCGTTACATTAATGTACACCGCACCTGTATTCGTCCTTTTAATCTCCTTTTTGTTAGGAATCGAACATTCGACTTGGTTTAAATGGGGGTGCATTTCTGGGGTACTTATGGGGATTACCCTCCTTACCGGTGTCTACAACATCGACTCAATTTCAGTGAGTTTACTTGGGGCGGCAGCGGGGCTTGCTGCTGGACTTTCCTATGCTATGTTTATATTCGGGTTTAAAAATGCCTCTTCTATTGGAAGGCCACAGACTACCTTAACTATCGCCTTTTTTTCATTTTGTATCATTCTTTTTCTTTTTGCTGACAATGGGGAAGTAACTAGTGTAATGACGTCAGCAGACTTGGGTTGGTTTCTTCTATTAGGGATTGTAGGGGCTGGGGTTTCATTTATATTTTATGTAATTGGCATTCGTAAGACTACCCCTACAACTGCTTCCATTGTCGCTATGGTAGAGCCTGTGACAGCTTCATTGTTTGGTGTTCTCCTTCTCGGAGATTATTTGACCATCATTCAACTTCTTGGAATGGTCCTAATCCTAGTTACGGTCACCATACTTAGTATGAAGCAGTTCGACTGAGGGGAAAGGTAGTTGGCCACAGGAACTGGTTGGGACTAGTTGGGATGGGGAAATTTATTTACAATGGAGTCGCACGTTGCGCCCTTGATATGAAAAACCCACTCATATCCAGCTATTTAAAGGGGAGCAACGGCTCAGCTCATTGTATTCAAGACTTGTGCGAAAGGGAAAAAGTACCATTTTTTCTCAAGTCTTAACAGGTTCTCTGTCCCAGGCCAACTTGGACGCTGTACTGCGCGGCCTTTTCCCAACGCACTTCCGTCCCCTATATTTACTCCTCTACCGCTCTGAATTCATGTGCCCACACTTTCATTTGTGGTTTCCACGGCATCCCTGGATGAATGGAGAGGATGGCATTTTTATATTCTTCCACACTAGCATAGCCTTCTTGGATTGCGATCTCATCCGTTAGGTCGCCTAACGTTTGCCTATATACCCGCTCCACCTTGAAGCGTTTCCCTTCAAGAACCATGATCTCCCCTGGATCTGCATATCTGCCATTTCTTCTCGTTGCCGTCTTCGTTCCTGCAAGAACCTTCTCAATATCTTCCTGTTTTGTTATCATTCTGTCTATTTCACATGTCTTTGGTGGTAACGCTTCTTCCTTACTCATACGTAGCTCATCCCTCTCTTCTCTTTTCCACTATAGTACACCATATAATGGTTGAAAGTAACTCTTGGCGGTTTTATACAAAAAAAAAGTACCTAATCTCCAATGCTGTATAACTCTATAAAATAGCAGGGGACTGGTACATCAGGTGCATTAATATTTATGTGTAAATTAATAGTTGTTCAATGAATTAATCAGTTCTTTTACCTATTTTATTCTCTGTTCCACTTAAAAGTCTCTTTATATTTTTTCGATGAAGAATGATTACCGATAGGCTTATTAGTAAAGAAAGGGAGATGATAACGATATCCTCAAATAAAAGACTGTAAAGGACTAATGCCACACTAGCCAACATGGAACTTAGTGATACATACTTCGTAAATATTAACGTTACTACAAACGCCACAAACCCAACCAACACACCTACTGGCGTCAAAAATAAGAAAACTCCCGTTGCTGTCGCAACCGCTTTTCCACCTTTAAAACGGGCAAAAACAGGAAATATGTGTCCTATTATGGCTAAAAATCCAGATACAATAGGGTTAACCGTGGAACCAAGGATTAATGGAAGGAAGCACGCAAAGGTTCCTTTTAATATGTCAGCAATGGCAACAATTATGCCTGCTTTTACGCCTAAAACTCTATAGGCATTCGTCGCACCAAGATTACCACTACCGTATTGACGAATATCTTTCTTGTAAAAAATTTTACCGATGACTAAAGCGAATGAGATGGAGCCTATCAAATAACTTAAAACCAAAGTTAAAATGTTCAAATTAGAATGCTCTCCTTACTTAGTTTGTTTATTTATGAGATTCTTTTTTTTGCGTTGACCTGCACCAGATTGTTAATTAGGGTCATGGTTGATTTCTTTATTGAAGTTCTTTGAATAGACTTTACACTAGGTGCTAATACCAAGTCTTAAAATTAGTATAAAAAAATATCTCCACAATGTAAATATACTTTTTCCTTAAAAAGTAATCGATCATAGACACTACTTTTTCCAAAGGCTGTATTAAAAAACCTGCCCCCAACCAATGCTGTAAAACGTAGCATTAGGAGGAGGCAGGTACCCTTGGTTCAAGGTATTCTATTGCTTACAAGTTACTGATAAATAACAAGCCCCGGTTTCGGGTCGAGACTCATAACTTCTTCTGGTGTCATTAGGGGATCATCATAGTGGACCCCACGAATATCAGAATAGTAATACCATAATTTAAAGCCTTTGTATGGGATGTTCGTTGCCTTGGAAGTCATCGCATGGGTCGCTTTTTTCCAGAAGGAGGACCCCACCCGGACGTATTATGCACCAGAAGCACTGGATCGTAATCAGCATTTATCGCTTCAATATCAGGTACCATTTTTTCAATAAACTGATGGAAAACAAATTGTCTGACGCCTGGAATTCCATTCTCAATCATATAGTCACGCATGGTTTCTTGAATTTGATTGATCTCATCACCAGATAAATAGCCTATCTCTCTCATTGGATTATCCGTGCGCCATTCTGGATCAAGGGCTAGATGAACGTTGGGATATCTCAAAAATGGCAAAATTTCATTCAGGGCATCGATAGGATGATATTTTCCCATTTGATGGTCAAGATAAATTAACACACCATTCTTATAGGCTTCCTCAATGTAGGACATCATTTGGTCGAAATTTAATACGCCAATTTCCCCACCTGGCTGAACGGTTCCGTAAATAAGGTAGATTGCTGGGACGACGCCTTTATCTCCATTAACAGCATCGTATTTTGCCGCTGTTTTTTCTAACAGAGGGATTAGGTCTTGAACTGAGTACCTTCCAACAATTCCCATTAATCTATTATTTGGGTGGCCGTAATATGCAAGAATCGTATTATCTTCAAAAAGAGTAGGAGAGGTAAAGAAATCGTTCAGTTCCTCATCTTCAAAAAGGTTTGGATCCGATAAAAACTCTCTCGTATCCCTTACTGTAAATCTCGTTAATACCCAACCTTCAATCGTGTTGTCTCCACTACCTACTTGAATATTTAACCAGTCATCTTCCCCATCTTGAACTTCATCCAAAACTTTAACTTGTTTTCCTTTCGTGATGATCCCTAGTGATGTACCTTGGGCATCTTTGTACGCTCGGATATTCAGCCTATCCACACTTACATAAGCGATATCTTCCCGAATTCTATTATCTTCAACCGTTTCTTCAACTTCACTTGTTTCTTTTGTTTCTTCAGCCGTTTCTTCTTCTGTTGATTCATCTTGTTCTTCTACGCCATTTTCGTTGGTGTTGTCCTCTGAAGTTTCCTCATCTGTAGGATCATTCTCTTCTGCTGGAGATGTTGTTTCGTTACTACAACCTACTAAACTAATAGTAAAAACTAGAAGTAATGCTAATATGCTTACCAATGCTTTTTTTGTCATCCCGTTTCCCCTTTTCTTATCTATAATCATCTCAACAACATCTTTCAGCTTCGATACAATACAACCCTCCATCCTGTCTTCTCTATATAAAAATAGTATTATAAAGACAAGCTAAACACAATAGAACTTTCTACCACAATTTTGCTAGACTTTTAAATTCACAGAATTTAAGTATTGGGCATAAAATATTTCCTCTCAGAATAAGCACAAGGCAAAACTCTATAGAAGTGGCAACGCTTGCGTTGCCTATCGAAAGGAAAATGCTCTGACAGTTAAATTCCTTTTTACTTTTTTATTCAAGCAACCATTTTTTAAAACATTGTAACTTTATTTATTATTAAACTTTTTAGGACGGAGGATTTCCACCTCTTCCACATAGGTTATTCCTGAATAGTTTTCGAAATATTTCGCTGCAACCTGTTCCATAATGGTTTCGGCCATGGTTTTGTATTTCACTATGACCTCAATTTTAACATTCGCAAAATCTTCAATCACCAGGGCACGGTCTGAAGTCGAGCGCACATTACGACTGCCTTTACCACCTGCCGCTACAATGGTATAGCCAGTTGCACCACATGCTTCGATAATCTCGCATACACCTTTTAAAATTAATTTTTCTGTAATGATTACCACTTTTTCTGCCTTATGAAGAGTCATACTTTTTTCTCCTTTCCTATAGATTAAAGACCACCTTCGCTAGCGCAATAAAGAGTGGAATGCAAACTGCTATTGCAACAGGTGTACCCACACTAGTGGAGGCACCAATATAAGCCGATGGATTTGCAGATGGAATGGCTCCTCTTAATGTTGGCGGGCCAGATATATCAGAGCTTGAAGCCGCCATCACAGATAGCAAGATGACACCGCCGGGGCTAAAGCCTACGGTCACATGGGCAATGTATCCTAGGCCGAAAGCCATTAATCCATGCATAATCGGCGCAATAAAAGCATAGACAGCATACAAGTAAGCAACTCTTCTTAGCTCATTAATACGGGCGTACGCTTCCATTCCCATGACAAGTAATAGCACTGACAGAAACCCACGGAAAAGTGGCTCATAAAAACTTTCCAGTACACTTTCCGAGTTAGTGAATAATCCAAGGGCCAGACCAAGAATAAGGGCGGATAATGCAGAGCCCCGCAGACTATCTTTAACAATTCCCCAAACATCGACTTTACTGTTTTTACCTTCATTTTGTTTTTGGAGATGAATGTTGGCTAGAACAATTGCTAAAATGAGAGCTGGAATGTCCATAAACGGATAAAGCGCTGGAACCCAGGCTTCATAATATATTGTCTCTTCTTCCATTACGACCATCGCCGCAGCAAGGGTCGAGGCGCTCACCGCGCCAAATATTCCAGCAGTTGCAATACCATCTTCCCGTTTAATACTTGGCAAGAGGGAAAAAATAAAACTTCCTATTAGAACAATTATTATACCAATAATAACCGTTGAAACAGCAGGCAAAAACATGGCACTCAGGTCACCACCTCGAATTTCTATACCGCCTTTGATCCCGATTTTCATTAATAGCATGAAAACAATAAATTGGTAAATTGCGTTTGGTATTTTCAGATTGCTGCCGAGGGCTGCAATCACCATACCACCTATGAGAAACCCAAGTGTTGGTGATTGAAACTGCACAATAATGCGCATCAAGAAATCTAATAAAAACTCCATCTTAGTAACTCCTTTTTTTGTTTTTTCAGTAGTCTTCAAGGAGGCTACTGCGTTGCCTGCAGCGAGCTCCTCTAGTGAAAATAACCTTTAAAAATTAACAGAGCTAAACTAAAAAAACCGACAACTTTAACATCCAATGATGATTTAAAATCATTGAACCTTAATTATTGTCGGTTTTACTTAAACTAACTTCAATCGAAGTTTTTTAAAGAACTACCTTTTTTTCATTTTTTTAGTAAGCTTTTTCATCCACTCAATATCAATGCTATTAATAGTATGCTAAAGTCTAAATTATTTGGCTCTGTTAGTGGATAATGTTGATTTTGGATATGCGTTGATTTTGCGAAAGGAGCGAGACTCCTCGAAAATGCTCACGCATTTTTCTTCGTGCGTGGGTTACTTCGAATAAGCATCTCAAAGTCCTGCGGGAAAAGCAACAAGGCTTTTTCTTGCGACGAGTAATCGCAGGAGCAGCTAAGAGCGTTTACTTCAAGAGGCATCGCGCGCGATGCCGCTCCGATTTGTCTCGACGAAGGCAGAGACAGAAGACCCCGCAGGGACGAGGAGGCTGAAGCGTTGCCCGCGGAAAGCGAGCTCCTGTAGCAAAAATCAACAACAAAGACTAACAGAGCCAATTATTTATGAAGTTTTAGTTCAACATCTATGGAATGGTGAACCTCTCAACTAATTGCTACCAAATTTGAAGGGGACTTCTTGCTAAAATACGTTAAATTAATAATTAATGTATACCAGATTATAGTAATAGTCAACAACAAAAAAGATGCATGACCACCAATCCGTCAAAAGAACGAATAAATAGTTTTGGGATACATTTTTCACTCTTAAAAGACACCATTACTGTAACTCGAATGGTGTCTTCGCACGTTTTCAACGATTAGAGCAATATTATCGAATTGGCAAGAGTCGTAACCTTTTTTATGTGAGGAGTGAAATAAGGTCACGATGAATATGCGCCAGATCGAAAGGGGAGATCCAGGTGCATTGTTTGATTGGGGAAAAAATAAGGTTTTGACGTGTTAAATGGTCTAGGTGGGGGTCACGTAAAATAAAGTCCCGGTCCGCGCTACTAACACGTCACTATGATTTTCAGACCTGCCTGTCCGTTCCTTCACCCACTACAGACTCGAATATAAACAGCCTGTATAATGCACCCTTGAAATGTAAAACCTAAATTTGTTAATTCATCCATTTTTGAAAGGATCCTGCCATGTTTTTCCGAAAGCCAACACGAAGAGAACCGTCTGAGGATAACAAAGATCCGAATGCAGCAACAAAGAATCCAGAGTCAGCTTCCCCATTAATGGATAGTGTGCTACAGGAACTGGTTGCCTGCGAGGATGTAGAATCCGTCCACTATCAAAGTAATCAAGTTTCTTTATTATATTTCCCTTCCCTATGTGACAGCGTGAAGTTAGAAGAACAAATTTTATCTAGAATAGGATACTTAGAAGTTGAGGAAATTCCGTCGTGGCTAGGGAATGTGAACGCAACTGAAGTGAGAGATGAGAAAGAGATCTCCGATGAGGTTTTAAAGGGAAAAGTGGCTATTTTCCATGAAAAAAAAAGGTTACGTATTCGATGTATTTGGCCCAGAATATCGACAAGTGGAAAAAAGTGAGCTAGAGACAATCATCGTCGGTTCCCATGAATCCTTTATAGAAAATGTACAAACGAATATTTCTTTGTTAAGAAAAACATTAAAAACAACCAAGCTTAAAGCATTAAAGCTACAAGTTGGGAAAGTTACGAAGCGTGATGTTTATGTCATGTATGTGGACGGTATTGTGGATAAAAAAATAGTCCCAATGTTAAAAAAGAGACTGGAAAACATCCACATTGATTCCGTTTTAGATATAAATGTTTTAGGGCAGCTCATAGATGACCAGCCAAATGCTATTTTTCCTCAATTCTATATGACTGAGCTTCCAGGTGTCGTTGCTCCAAGCTGATGGAGGGGAGAGCAGCAGTTTTATTAGAAGGAAGTCCTTTAGTTCTGACGGCTCCTGCGAATTTCTTTGAATTTTTACAATCACCAGAAGATTATAATCAACGCTGGATAGTTGGAACGGGATTAAGGCTCCTCCGGGGAATCGCGTTGTTCACAACTTTAACTTTTACTGCCATGTATGTGGCTGCCATGACTTATCATTATGAAATGATCCCTGAGGATTTAATCATTACCATTGCAGAATCTAGACAGAGAGTTCCTTTCCCACCAATTATAGAAGCTCTTTTAATGGAATTAATGATTGAGCTTTTAAGGGAAGCTGGGGCACGACTCCCTACTAAAATTGGACAGACCATTGGTATCGTAGGTGGAATCGTTATCGGTCAGGCAGTTGTTGCAGCAGGACTAACTAGTAATATTCTTATTATTGCTGTCGCAAGCTCTGCTATCGCTTCCTTCGTGATCCCTTCCTATACGTTAAGTAACTCCATTCGTATCCTACGATTTGGTTTAATTCTTGCTGCTGCCATATACGGAGTATTTGGAATTGTATTAGGTCTTGCTTTCGCGATCGTTCACATGACATCCATTACAAGCTTAAATGCTCCTTACTTGGCTCCAGTCGCACCGTCTTATCCGAAAGATTGGAAGGACGTTTTTATCCGCGTTCCGTTCCGTTGGTTAAAAACACGACCAGTCACTAACAATCCTCAAAACAAAGAGAGGTGGTAAGAAAGGGAACGAATACGATAAATGAATGGTTGTAACTTTTACGCCTGAGTTTTCCTGCTAGGAAGGAGGGACATCTTTATGGAGGAGAAGATTCATTATTCTAATCTTATGATCATGGTTTATATGATTCAATCGGCGATCTTACTCTTTTCGCTCCCTAGGATTCTAGCGGAAGGATTTGGGACCAACGGGTGGCTTGCTGTTTTCCTCCTCTCCTTCATTGGTCTAGTGAATATACTCCTTATTAATCTTGTTTATACAAAAGGAAAAGGAAGAGCAGTAACTAGTATCCTTGAAGAGGCTTTACCGAAGTGGATTTACTATCCAATGTATTTGTTAATGATAGGTTTTTTTTGGTCTTATTGCCGTAATTGGTGGCAAAAAACTATATGTTTATTATCCAAGCTTATTTATTTCCGAAGGCAAATCCTACTCTTTTAACTGCCGTTTATCTTCTATTTTGTTTTTATCTTTTGACAAAAGGAATATATACAATCTCGAAGGTTTCCATCATTTTTTTTACATGACGATTTGGACGGTGGTTCTCTTATTTCTTGCTTTTCCGGAAATCGACATATTGCGCTTCACTCCTTATATATTTCAAGGTGAAATAGACCCTATTAGAAAAGGTATCGAAGCCTATGCAGCTTTTCTAGGATATGAACTAATCCTATTCCTGTTTCCTTATATAGAGAAGGATAAACGGGTGACAAAAGCCATTATCGGCGGACATCTGATTAGTACATTTATATACTTAGGCGTTTGTTTAGTAAGCTTTGGTTTCTATAGCTTTGAGCAACTAAAAATTGTCCTCTATCCAACAATTAAATACTTGAAATTTATCCAAACACCAATTTTAGAAAGAATTGAAAGGCTTACATTAAGCTTATTTGTCCTAAAAGTAGCAATTACTGTGGTCATGTATTATTGGGTGTCGTTACAGCTATCTGCAAGAATGTTCACTAAATCCAATAAACCTTGGTTTGTTTTCAGCTTTATCCTTTTTACCTTTCTCGTTACTTTACCATTCAATCTCTATCGCGATGTATCCAATGTTTTTGGTTATTTAAACCTTCCTGAAATCATCCTTGCATTCTTTCTGCCTATATTGCTTCTATTTTTTATTTGGCAAAAAAATAGAAAGGAGAGAAAACAAAGTGGGTAAAATCTTTCCACTAGTGACATTATTAGTCCTTCTATTAGGCTGCGCCGAGCAAAACATTATTGAAGAGGTGGCATTTATTCATAGTGTCGCCTATGACTTGAATAAGGATGAAGATAAAAGTAAACGTTTAACTATTACAGTCTCCATACCTCAAACAGCCCAAGATGCGGTGGAAGACCGGGAGGTAATTAGTGTTCAAGCTAGGTCTGTCAAGGACGGAAGAACAGCAATTTCTAGAAAAACAGATAGAATGTTAGGCAATGGCCAACTCCGTTCTGCGTTGTTTAGTGAAGAACTTGGTAAAGAGGGCTTCATTGACATATTAGAATCGTTAGTAAGGGACCATCATATTGGAATAAACTTGAGAATTATCCTTGTCGAAGGAACAGGGAAAGAAGTTCTTACAGGGGAATACACTCGATATCCGAGAACTGGAAGATATATTACAAATATTGTGGAGAAGGAAACGGAGGAAAGTATCGCCATTGATACAACTTTGCATCAATTTAACCGTGATTATTATGACGATGGTATTGACCCCATCTGCGCAATTATAAAAAAAGGAGAAAATGAAATTATTTTAGACGGGATTGCTCTCTTTAACGGAGATAAGTTCGTCATGAAGGTGAGTCCTGTTGATGGTCGTACCTTTAAAATGATACATGGGAGTTACCGTGGGGGAAATGTAAGCATGCCAGTAGAGGATGGAAATGGGGAAAATGGATCCTATCTGACCTTTAGTACCATCCATACGAAAAGAAAGATCAAAGCATTATCCCCTGATCATGTTCAAATTGAAGTAGATTTAGTTGGAACACTGGATGAATATATCGGTCATTTAGATCTTTCCACCACGGTGGCTCAAAGGAAATTAGAAGAGCAAATCTCTAATCATCTTAAAAAGGAAGCCGAAGGTCTCCTGGCGGAGATGCAAGAAAAAAAAGACAGATAGCTTTGGCATTGGTCAATATGTTCGAAATGGGGTAGGGTACAAGAACTGGAGGGAGTTAGATTGGAAAGAGACAATCTATCCAAATATGAAATTTGATGTCACGATGAATGTAAAAATCCGCGATTTAGGAGCCTTGAAGTAGAGATGGAAAAGGCACCTCAGACTCCTAACACCATTTAACCAAAGCAGATTAGTAAGTGTAATTGGCTATATAGTTATTTTACAAAAGTTTCCATGGGGGGTGATTGGTAAATTGATATAGTACGGAAATTAGGTTAAGCACCCCACCTGATAAATAAACGGAGGAATTTCCCTTAAATAGCAAATAGCATTGAAAATAGCTTCATTAGACGGAGAAATTCCGCCTATTAATATGAAGCATTTGAAAAAGGGTGGGGTCTATTCTGCATAGCCGGAAAAACTCCGCTTATATACTACAAAACAAGCTCTTTTTTGAAATTAGTCGGAAATTCTCCACTTATTTTTTCTGACTGGTAAACATAGTGTAAAAAGCCGTTAATTTCACACACCAGAAATTAACGGCTTTTTTCTTTTGTTAAAACAGAGCTTTCTCTTATATTAAACTTCAAAACTTATTAACGGATGTCTTCTAACGGAAAATGCATCATAAAAAGGGTTATCCCCAACTATAATCGAGGCTGTCACAAAAGGAGAAGTCAATCATTTGAGTCCACCACCTCTTTTAGTCCTCTTCCTTTGACCGTCTTATGCTCTGCTCATGCTCTATGAAAACAACAAAAACTTTGAACATATCCTTTGGGGATTTTTCAATGTGTTTCACATATTTCTCCTTGAAATGGAGATCTAAAAATTCACTACTTCTTATCCTCTCTATAATATGGACTTGACTTTCTTTTTTTATCTCCTTATTCTTGTGCAAAGCCTCTCGAAACAAAGCAAATCCTAATGCCCCTGCTGCGGAGAAAACAATAACTGGGAGAAGAATATCGTTAGTTCCCTCTAAACGGAACAATACGTAGTAAACACTGACGATCGAGAAAGCGATGAGTGGTGCAGCAATAATGGAATAGAGTAAAGATCTAATCAATAACGGTCTGATCCGTTTATGCATTTTGTCTAACTCTTTTTTGAGCACTTCCGAAGAACTCGTCGTAGAGGAAGAACGCATGGTTCACACTCCTTTTGGTTTTAACAAATCACCAATAAAAAACTCTACCGAATACGAATACAGAAATTTTCTTACTTTATTTTAGTTAACTAACTAACAGAATGTGAATCAAGGGGACGGTTCGAGACATGCGAAAAAGGGTGCTTTTCCCTTTTTCACATGTCTCGAAAACAATGAGCTGAGCCGTTGCAAGTTCTTGAAAGCTTGATATGAGCGGGTTTCTCATATCAAGCGCGCAACGCGCGAAGCCATTGTAAACAAATTGATAGACTTTTTCACAGGTTTCGGACAAGTTCCCCTGCTTCCTTTTCGACACATCTCGGGTGGTAACAGGCACCACAAAGGCACCACAAACATGTTTTCCTTCGGCCTTCTTCAGGGTATGTACTCTATTAGAAGACAAGGAGGGTTTTGAACATGAGTAAGAATGAAATTCCAAACAAACCGAAATCTTTATGGAGGGACGTGGAAGTCGACTCCTTTCCACCCTTATCTGAGAATATTGAAACAGATGTGACCGTAATTGGCGCCGGCATCACAGGGGTTACGTCTGCCTATTTACTGATGAAAAAAGGCTATAACGTTGTTTTGTTAGAGGCAGGCAGAATCGTCGAAGGAACGACAGGTCATACGACCGCCAAAGTTACTTCCCAACACGCATTGATCTACGCTGAGTTAATCAAAAACCTGGGTAAAGAAAAAGCCAAACTGTACTATGAAGCCAACCAAGAGGCGTTGAGAATGATCGATGAGATTAGAAAGGAACATGATATTGAGTGTGACTTCGACTATGAAACAGCCTATGTTTATGGGGAAAACGAAAATGACGCCGATCGTATTGAAAAAGAAGCGAAGGCCTATGAGGAGTTAGGGATTGATGGTGGCCTTACGGAGGACACAGATTTACCATTCGCTTATTCAGCAGCCATTCAAATGCATAACCAAGCCCAATTTCATCCTGTAAAATATTTGAAAGGAATGGCAAACATTCTTCAACAGAATGGGGTCTCGATTTATGAAAAAACACGAGCCGTTGATGTGAAAAAAGGGGACAGGCCAGAAGTCGTTACGGAGAATGACCACACCATCACTTCCGACCATGTGGTCATAGCATCCCATGTACCATTTAAAGACCTAGAAGGACTATATTTTTCACGACTAAGGGCGGAGCGTTCCTATATCCTTGCTGCAAAAGTAGAAAAGAAAATTCCAAAGGGGATATACATTAATGCCGGTTCCCCGAAGCGATCTATCAGACATTGGAAAAATGATGAAGGAGAAACATTCCTTATCGTTGGTGGTGAAGAACATACGGCCGGTCAAAGTAGAAATACAGAAGAAGACTTAGAAAAATTACGTAACTTTGCCCATGAACACTTCACCGTAAAAGATATCCCATTTCACTGGTCATCACAAGACATCTTCACATTGGACCGGGTGCCATATGTAGGCCCTATTACAAAAAATCAGCCTAACATTCATGTGGCAACTGGATTTTCAAAATGGGGAATGACAAACGGCACCAACGCCGCCAAACTCATCACCGACTTAATTAGTAACGAAGACAACCGCTACGAGGATCTCTTCTCCCCATCACGCTTTAAAAAACATCAAGATGTTAAAAACTTTCTGAAGGAAAGTGCAAATGCAGCAAAACAATATGTGAAGGGTAAAGTGAATAAAGGGGATAAAGAACCTGAGGATCTTAACGAAGATGAGGGAGGAATCGTTTCTGTCAATGGGAAAAAGGCAGGGGCCTATAAGGATTCCGATGGCAACTTAACGATTGTCGATGTGACATGCACCCATATGGGTTGTGATTGTGAGTGGAACAATTCCGAACGCACATGGGACTGCCCATGTCATGGCGCACGCTATAAACCAGATGGAGAAGTAATCGAAGGTCCAGCAACCGAGCCCCTTAAGAAATTAGAAAAATAAGGTGAGACAGGAAGGATAGGAACGGTGTTTCCATCCTTCCATTAAACAACGAAATAATAGTTTTGGGATACTTTTTTCTCAAAAAAAATAGGATAACTCAAAAGGGTTTTCTTTGCCCTTTTGAGTCACCCTCTAAGCATTATCACTATATTATCGTGCCCCCGCTATGTTAAAACCGAAATAAAACCATATACAATACAAGAAAACCAACGCTTGCTACACTAGAAACTATAGTCAAGTTTCGATGCTTCTTTACTACTCCAACAACGAGGGAAGTAATTGCCAGTAATATAAGCAATGTGACGAATATTTTCATTCCAATACCCCCTAAAAATTGAATAAGGCTAATCTTACAATGATGATATTATTATAAAGCCCATTCGTCAAATGTACCTATCCCTCAATTCATTTCTGCTATGGGGGCATTTAATTTAACAAATTCATCCTTCGTTAACCCAAACAAAATTTCATCTATGTAACGTCCATCACTATAAACCATTTGTCTCCGGACTCCTTCTTGTAAGCAACCGAGTTTCTTTAACATTGTTGCTGAGGCAATATTTCCATCTAGAACAGAACCATAATACTTGTTTAATCTTCGCTCCATAAAAGCATAACGCAATAAAATATACATAGCAGCTGTTCCATAACCTTTTCCTCGGTGATCACGATCTATTTGCATTCCTATACTAAATGTCCCATTTTTTTCATCTAAACTATTTAGATTGATACCACCTACATTCTCCCCGTTAAGATTTTCAATCGTAAACATAATACGTCCAGATTCTGGGTTGAAATCCTTAAAATGATCTACCATATTTTCAGCTTCACTTCTTGTAGGTGGCAGCTCCACTTCATAATTTAATAACCGTCTGGCAGATGTATCAAAGCGGTTGTAATAATGACCTTCCCAATCCCCTTGTTCCATTGCACGTAATCGAACAAGGTTATTTTGCCAATAATAACCATCATACTTGATTTTTTTCACACAGAACCCCCCTAGTTCATTCTAAGACACCTTACCTGTCCGAGACTGCTGAAAAACTCGAAAAACAATGGCTCCACTCGTTGCGGGCCAATATAGGCTTTCAAAAGATTGCAACGGCTTCTCACATTGTTAAGAAGGACTGAAAAAGTGGAAAAGCACCACTTTTTCAGCGCCCTCTACCTGTCCCCTTGTCCAGTAAACCCACTATTCAACTATCCTTAGCCGGTCTGTCTCTTGGCGTCTTATTCATTATGAAATAGCCGATAATTAACACTAAAATCACTAGTGAATACAACAACGTCTCGAATGGATCCTCATAGTAAACGATGATGAGTCTCACCATCGCTGTAATACCTATGTACAAAAAGTATCTGATAGGAAAATGATAATTTTCTTTGAAATACTTAACAATCATGGCGATAAATTCAAAATACAGGAAAAAAACAAGGATTCGAGAAAGAAATACCTTATAATCATCAATTCCATTCGCCAATAAGTTTATAGTAAATGTCACTAATTCCTTAAATAATAATAGAGTTAAAATAATAGCTAACCAGATAAGTGATACATTTAATACTACTTGAAGAAACTTTGGAGCCTTCTTTACTACAAAATCATAATTAAATCGCAAGAGATTCCCCTCCTCCATTCTAATAATCCTGTTTTTTACAGGAAGCAAATCTACCAAACTACTTTTAATTGTAAAAACATAGATGTAGTTCCAGCTCCTATTTACTTGATACTATACGTCAAAAGAACCCATGAATCACCATCCTCCTCTAGGTATTTATTAGAAAGATCGTACCTTCCCTCATTTAGTCTTATGTAGTAAACTCAACATCTTCTTGTTACTTATCCCATTTTCTACTACCAACAACCATCAAAATAGGTTTTCTAACTTCTAGATTTAAACTCTTGCGTAATCTTTTTTTAAAAACCCATCACTTCACTCCCTAAACTTCCTTTGTCTTATGGCAATAGTACTACATATCAGAGAGCTATCTAGTTGAGAATTGTGTCATTTTCATAAAATTTCTTCATATTTAAAAGGTGCCAGTCCCCCATAACTGTAAAACTATACAGTAGTTGGGGACTGGCACCTTCGTTTCAGAATCTGCTTTAAACTTTTTTAAACCGGTTTCCTGTATTCCCGTAAATAAGCAAAAAAACGATAGTGGATACAAATAAGAATACACCCATATAGAACAGGGCTGTTACATCCAACGCCTCACCAAGAAACCAAAAAAATGCACTCACCGCCAGGAAATACATCATTTTCCCCATGAATTTACACATAGCTACCGTATCATACTGTGCTTTTTTCTTTTGGGGTAGCGTATTATATCCCGCAATCAAGAATGCCCCTCTGCCCCTGGAAAAGAGTAATCCTAACATAATAAACAAAACAACAATTAATAGAATGATAACCATATTGATCCCCCCTCCACTAAATACCAACCAACTATATTTACGTTTAATTCTTCACTTAGGTTTCATTATTAGAATCATGTACGACCTATTATAAAACCCATTTGAGCCTTAATCTAGTAGCGTACTACCCCTAGGGAGATTATTACTAACTCTACCAACTCCAACCCTTTCCAATATTATAATAGTTTTATATAATAGTATTTTCTGAGGTATTTATTTTAGGGAGCTGAGAAAATGCTTAAAACCTTGATTTTGCTCTTCATTTTATCATTATTAACTGGCTGTTCCGTAGGAAGCGTGGGGGCAAATAACCCTACAAAGAAGAACGACAGCCCAATAATTTTTTCCACCACAAATAATACATTAGTAAAGGAAGCTGCTCCTCCCGTAAAATCATTAGAGCCAAAAACAACTCCAAGTGAGAGTTTGCATATAAAAAAGTCTTTTACTGCCTGCTGAAAACTCGAGAATTCGCAGCGAATTAACAAGCCATGTGGTGATTCACTTTATGAACAATGCTGCCAATAAGCCCCATGATCCATATCAGATCGATGATATGTATTCCTTGTTTGAGAGTTACGGCGTTTCTGCCCATTATGTCATTGATCGTGACGGGAATATTTATCAGTTTGTTACGGAGGACCGAGTTGCATTCCACGCCGGCCCTGGAAAACTCCCGTTATTCCCGAAGTATGATGATCGCCTAAATGATTTTTGATTGGCATCGAGCTTTTAGCTATTGGAACAAAGGAGGAAATGCGCTTCAATATGAGCGCTGAGGAATACGACCAGATTGATCCCGATTTGATTGGCTATAGTGAGGTGCAGTACGAATCTCTGAACAAGTTACTAGATGATATTTACGATAGACATCCGGCAATCAGGCGCAACAGAATGCAAATTGTCGGTCACGATGAATATGCACCAGATCGAAAGGGAGATCCTGGGTCATTGTTTGATTGGGGAAAAATTGGGTTTTGACGCTCGGAATGGTCTGGGGTGGGGAGTGGGAGTGGTCAGGGCCTGCTCTCGGTTTCCGCTAAGGACAGGTGGTCTTGATTTCCAACTCCACTTGTCTGTTCCTTCCCTCGCTACGGACACGTGGCCTTCATTTTCAACTCCACTTGTCTGTTCCTTCCCTCGCTCCGTATTATTCAAGTTTTGATTAACCGAGGTGTAAAAAAATCCATATACAAATAAAGATCGAGAGCTTAATTGCTCCCAATCTTTTTTAAAATGATTATAATGTTCTTATCTGGATCGTTTTTTCATTATCCTCTTTGCTCTAATATATTCTATTGCTTCCTTCATTAGTTCCTCATCAACGATCTCGTCATCAATAATTATTTTATATTGACCTTCAAGTATTGCAATATCAGAAACATAATGAGTAGTCGTGGGATTATTATAATCGCTAGGTTTCTCAGGGATATCAGAATAGCCTACTAAATAATCAATTGTTGTCTCAAATAAATCAGCAATTTTCTTTAATGTACTGATTTTCTGGGTTACGTATTCCGTTTTTCATATCCAGAAATTGCAACTTTAGAAACTTGTATAAAATCTCCAACTTCTTGTTGAGTCATATTGTTTTGTTTTCTCAACCTCTTAAGTCTTGCCTTGAAATCTGGCATTGGCTCGTTCCCCACCTTACGCAAATGTTTCTAACTGTTGTAGTTTTTTTCTGCTTCTTAAATTATACCAAACATTTTATCAAAAT
>JAJOJL010000151.1 GCA_021208645.1 Bacillus sp. (in: firmicutes)
GTGTTTGATTTCTAGCTTCAAGCCAAAGTTTGGCTAATTGTATTTCATTGACGGGATATTCGATAGGTCGTCGAAACGACTTCTATATCCCACTTCGCTTGGCTTTTTGTTTAGTTTTCAAAGGTCAATACTTTCGAATGTTGTTAAAGTGACAACTTTTATACTATATCAAAATAACATTTCGTTGTCAACAATTTTTTCTTTAATATTTCATAACCGTTTTAAGCGGCAAGCAATAATATACCATCATACTATACCCAAGTCAACACGTATTTCAAACATTTTTTTTGAATGTTTTTTGTATTGGCTTGGAAGAATAATATAGCAAAAATCTATAGTCTTTTGCAATGACCAATTGATGGAAATTACCCACCTCATAATAAAACGAGGAGTTATAATTTATTGCTCAAAACTATTTCACTTTATAAATAATTAAAGCATCGTTACAAAGTGAATCCTCCCATATAGTTGATGAAACTTAATTTCAATTATCATTACATCATTATCTTCGAGCCATTCATTAATTTCATCATCAATATAAGTCCCGTCAGAATCGAAATGTTTTACTTTAATTTCTTTAGATTTCCCCAACATACACTTTCACCTCTTTTTCCATTAAGATCTACCATTTTAAATTTAAAAATTTTTAAATAAACTATCTAAATTCCTTTAGGCATGGTACAAAGAATAAACGGGATTATTCCAACAACTACTTATAAATTATATTATCAGTCTATTTTTCTATTACTTTTTTCCCCTAACTACTTTTAATAAAATAAATAACCTTAGCAACAATAAGAATTGTCATCAAAGATAATCGTTACAATTGACAGATTATATAATAATTTAATAGTATTATACTTAGTATTTATAGCAACTAAATCACTTTAGTTTGCGGAGGGATTATTTTGAAGTTACGTTTTCAAGATTACATAAGTATAAAAATCCACAAAACAGATTTACAACTCACCAATTATATTAAGGAAAAACTAGCTCCCTATAATTTGGCACCGGAACAAAATCTAATCATGATGCTTCTATGGGAAAAAAGACGGGTTAACCCAAAATCAGCTTGTGGAAGCATTAACTAAAGACAAAACAAATATTGCACGGATGGCGGCAAGTTTGGAGAATAAAGGATTTGTAAAGCGAATTAATTGTGATAAAGATCGCCGCTCCATTCGTTTGTATTTAACGGAGACAGGCAAGGAATTAGGTAAGGACATCATCCCTATTGCAGAACAATTTGATACAGTCGTATGCAATGGGATAACGAAAGATGAACTTGAACAATTGGAAAAGCTATTAAAAAAAATGAATGCGAATGTAGAAAGGCTGCTTTAAAGTTGCCTTTTCCTCAATAGTTGCTACGACAACAATTGTGAGTTATTCGCAACAACCCTCACAGTCTTAATTATTGCTTTTTAGTTGCTGTAACAACTTTTGTAAATATATGATAATAATAGGGGAATAAAATTCCCTATTACTATAAAAGATAACTAATAATGGAGGTAGAATAATATGTTTGAAATTGCAATTATTGGTGCTGGTCCTGCAGGAGCAAGTGCTGCTTTGTTTGCGGCAAAGGCCGGGAAAAAAACACTGGTCATTGATAGTGGTAAGTCCATGACAAGCCGTGCTTGGGTAGAAAATCACTATGGAGTGAATGAAATAACAGGTCCTGATTTACTCAATACAGGAAAAAAGCAAGCACGTAAATTTGGTGCAGAAGTCATTGACGATACAGTAACTGATATCTTGGAGAATGGTGAAAATTTTACTATTCAAGGTGATAAAGATTCTTACGAGGTAAAACACATCATTTTTGCAACTGGAGCAATGACAGATTTAGCCGAAAAAATTGGGCTAACCGTCATTCCAGGTACCGAACCAAGGATTAAATTAATAGTCGAAGTAGATAATGATGGTCGAACAAATAAAGAGCGTATTTGGGCTGCTGGAACTGTTGCAGGTAAGAGCGTTCACACGATCATAACTGCTGGCGACGGTGCATCTGTAGCTATAAATGTAATTAGCCATCTTAATGGCGATCGCTATGTAGATCATGATATCTTAAAATGATAGTCACATGCGATAAAAAACTTTAGGGCTTCCCCCCTAAAGTTAAAGTTTTTCTAAAGAATTTATTCAAGGATAGCTTTATTGTTTGACATAAAAAAGAGAATCTATTAAACTAGCATTTGTGTTTAGTTTGCATAGCAACTATCAGACTCCATGTTTCTCCATCCCATCCTCATTGAGGCGTGATAGTGCTATGCAAACTATTTTTATAATTAATGGTTGCTACGGCAACTTATTTATATTAGATATAATCAGGAGGATACACAAATGTCAAACGTATTATTTATAAAAGCAAATTCTAGGCCAAAGGAACAATCAGTTAGTATACAAATGTACCACACTTTTCTCGAAAAATATAAAGAAGCTAATCCAGAAGTGACAATTACAGAACTGGATTTATTTAAAGAGAATCTTCCTTATTATGGTACGGATATGATAAACGGGATGTTTAAATTATCGAAGGGGATGGAATTGACAGCAACAGAAAAGGAAGCGACTTCATTGGTAAACCACTATTTAGAGCAATTCTTGGATGCTGATAAAATAATGATCGCATTTCCACTATGGAATTTTACTGTACCAGCAGTACTTCACACGTACTTCGATTACTTAGCACAGGCCGGAAAAACATTCCGATATACACAAGAAGGTCCTGTTGGCCTATTAGGTGATAAGAAGGTTGTTCTATTAAACGCGAGGGGCGGTATTTATTCAGAAGGACCGGCAAAAGACTCTGAAATGGCCGTTAACTATGTAAAAACAATGTTAAACTTCTGGGGTGTAAAAAATATTACTTCAGTCATTATTGAAGGACATAACCAATTCCCAGACCGTGCTTCTGAAATGATAAATGAAGGATTACAAAAAACCGTATCTGTTGCAAAGGAATTTTAATTAGCTTTAAATCAAAGAGGATGATACAGGGACTCCCCCTTGGTCATCCTCTTATCAATTATGAACAACCCTTAATATGCATTTTACTTTTTATGTAAATGTGGGAAACACGGATACTGTAAATGTTGCTTCACTTCATCAGGCTTTAAAATAATATCTGTATTCAGTTGTTTCATATCAAGAGAATTTGTTTGTTTTCCGCTTCCGTCATAATATTGTGGTTTTTTTGTTAGATTTTTCATGGTGTCTCCTCCAATATTTTATATTAATTCTCAATTATTATTCTAACATCGGTTTCCATTATTTTAATAGTAGTAATTATAGAAAAATAGAGAAAAATCTAGTTTTCATAAATTTTGATGTTTATACCAATTTCTGCGTGAGCGTTCCTTTCCCTTTTTTATAACTTATCATACCAAATGATCCGTTAATGATGGTTAGTTGAGGTGGTAAATGACCAATATCCACATCGTAAATGACTGGAATATTAACAGGGGAAAATACTTTTCGTAATGCATCTATATAATTAAAATCTTCCACATCTTTATACCCGTCCGGTCGCCCAAATAAAAAGCCATTACAATTCGTAAACCATCCGCATGTTTTCATTTGCCATAATGTACGATAAATGACGGATGCATCCATATTACAGCTTTCGAAGTACCAAATGAATCCATCGTTCTTATATTTTTCTAAGAAGGAAGATACCGGTGCGTAAGGAGTTCCGATAAGATGAGCAATGGTATCGAGACAACCTCCAATCATTCTGCCGGAAAAACGTATCGATTCCACTCCATCAAGGCTTTTCCATTTTACTTTTTCTGTCTTGTTGAAGCCAGGAAAAGAAGTATTTGTAACCTCTAGCCACTCTTTTTGGTAGTAATCATAACTTTGCTGCGTAAATGTGTCGCCTTTTTTCATCTGAAGGGTTTTTAACAAATTATTTACAGAAGTATCTAAGGGGTCATTGCCAAAATCGAGAAAATTTGGTCCATGAACGGTGGCAATATCTTGCGAAATAGTTAAATAAAAGAGCAATGTACTTGTGTCGGAAAAGCCGATTACCCATTTTAGAATAGTATCCTTTTCTAACTTTTTTTCCAGATAAGGGAGAATTTCCATTAATAAGGCCCCACCCCACGGAGGGATAATTGTTTTTACATCTCTTCTATACCAAAGCTCAATAAATTCTTTTGATCTTTGTTCTGAACTTGCGCTAACTAATTTCTTATCATTCCTTACTGAACGTGTTTCTGTGACTGCATAACCTAATGATTTTACTTGCTTAATAGCATTATCTAGCTTTTTTTCAAAAACTCCAGTAACTCCTGAGGAAACTGCTGTGACACCGATAACTTCTCCCTGTTGAATTATTTCAGGATACCTCATAAACCTCCTCCTCCACATCTGTATTGATCGCTAAATCACTTTAAACTTCACTTATCCTTTCACTACAACGCTACCAAGAAGCTTACTTATTTTTTTGTTTTAAGGAATAAATTATAACACCTATCATCATTCCTAGTGATAAACCAATTCCCACACCGCCAACTTGGATGAATACTATTTCAAACATTGTTCCAAAAATACTTAATACTGAACCACCTAGTAAGCCGAAAATCATTCCGTATACTAGGTAGTTTTCTAGTTTAGCATTTTCATTTTCGACCATGTCTCTCCCCCTCTTCCCATTTGAATAAAAAACCCACTATTTCTCAAATAGCTCCTGCTCCTTTCTAAGTTCATTAATTCTTTTCATAAACTGTATGGTAACTGGAATAAGGAGCAGAGCTACGGCCCAATTAATGAACGATAAATACAAATTAAAGGTGGACAAAAATGTGTTAATAGTTGCTATTACTATATTAAATGCTGCTAGACCTCCAAATAGCCAAGCTATTTTTTTGAAGTGGTTAATTTTTGATTCAACATCCGTGTATATTTCAAAAGGGCCGTCTTCCGCTTTTTTGCGAAAGTATGCCCAGCGTACATAAGTGCAGACACATTCCACACCACTCTCCTCCATGAATTGCAAATATTCTTGTGTCTCATAGTGAAATGGTGTTTCATCTAATAATTGAATTCGATATTGATATTCCCCTGGTTTCCCCTTTTCAAAATGGTACTTGCAGAAGGTATACCCCACTAAGTGGAGTCCTTTTGCTGCCATGTCATTAAGCC
This sequence comes from Bacillus sp. (in: firmicutes), assembly GCA_021208645.1. Lineage (GTDB taxonomy): Bacteria > Bacillota > Bacilli > Bacillales > Salisediminibacteriaceae > Evansella. The sequence continues at coordinate 5,158 of JAJOJL010000151.1, forward strand.
ATTTTTCTTCTTTCTCAAAATTAATGAAGACCTTTCGAATCTTAATTGTCATTCTCCTCACCTCTTATAATCTGATTTCCGTTAATGACCAACTCAGTTAGTCTGTGTAGCTCAAGCTCCGCAATCTCTTTTCCTGTTTTAGTAATCTCATATTCCTTCCGCCGGCTCGCTTCCTTCTGATGTACTGGTTGAATCCAGCCCTTTTCTAGCATGGATTTAATGGCTCCATATAAAGTTCCAGGTCCCAAATCTAACCTTCCGTTACTAATCTCTTTGACAAACTGAATAATTCCGTACCCATGCATTGGCTGTTGCAATGCCAACAAAATATAGTAATTAGCTTCCGTTAAAGGTAGGGACTCTTTGTTATTGGACATCACTATAAACCACCTTTATACTTTGAGTTTCAATAGAATAAACGTTAAAAAAAACAGTCAGCTCACGTTATATCGACAACCGATACATCTTGAGTCGAGTATATCAGGTGTCGATATAATAAGTCAATAAAGCAATAAAAAATTCCTTACCCAACTTATGGATAAGGAATGTAATGATATTTGTTAGGCAGTTTCTATGCCTTCTTCTTCTGTTTTTCTTTGTTTTACGAGGACCTTCTTCTCCCATTTCCTGCTTCGCCATCTTGCCCACAATGCAATTCCCCGGATCCACTCATCTATTATGAAGGCTACCCATATACCAATAAGACCCCAGCCAAAGGAGATACCAAAGATATAATACATGGGAACACTAAATGCCCAGATAACAACGACGGAAACTCCCATTACGTATTTTGCATCCCCAGTCGATTGTAGAATGGCACCATAAACGAGGTTAAAGCAACGGCCTGGTTCTAAAATTAACCCCATCAATAGGAGTATTGCCCCCATTTTAATAATTTCAGGATCATCAGTAAATATCTCCATTAATGGCTCGCGGACGAGAACAATGATCGTAGTCATCCCTAATGCAAGAAGCATGCTGATTCGAATAGTGCGGATCCCGTTTCTGTAAGCTTCATCCAATTTCCCTGCTCCGACCAAATGACCTGTCAGGATTTGGGATCCCCTTCCAAGTGAAATCCCTAAAATAATAACGAGCATTAAAATATTTAAAGAATAGATCCTTGTAGTCAACATTTGTGTGCCGAGTAAGGTAATTATTGCTGTTGTCACAATTTGACTAAGGTTATACGATAAATTTCCAATGGAAGACGGAATTCCAATACTTAAGACTTTCGTTAATCGTTCTTTCTGGAGCGCGATGAAGTCGTTCCATGTTAACTTCAGGTTGACACGATAATAGAGAACTAATGCGTAGGCAATTAGTGCCAAAAACTGACTGAAGGCTGTTGAAATGGCAACACCTGGTACTCCCCATTGTGGAAAGCCTAATGCACCATAAATAAATAAGTAGTTACCAATAATGTTGATGATATTCATTCCACCACTTACAAACATGGTTTCCTTCGTAAAGCCGTGCGTCTGTATAATCATGGACATGGTAATACTCATGGCTTGGAAAACAAGGGCAGCGCCTACGATTATTAAGAAAGTTTGAGCTTGAGCCATGAGCTCTGGCTCCAACTGAAAAATACTTAATAATGGTCTGCTGAAAACAATCAAAATAGTAGAAATAAAAATACCAAATACAAAGTTAATTAATATTCCATTACCTGTATATTTTTTGATTTCATCGTACTGCTTTGCCCCTAAATATTGGGCAACAACCACCGATGTTCCTGCAGCGATAAATTGGAACAAGAAGAACATAAACATGATAAGTTGGTTTGCCACTCCAACAGAAGCAACTGCTTCATCAGAGACACGGCTTAACATAAAGGTATCGGCTGTTCGTAATCCCATGTGAAGAAGCATCTCTATAAAAATTGGCCAGGTTACGGCAATAAGTGATAGTTTTTTTACTTGTGATGTTGTCATAGATATCCCCTCTATGGTGTCAATTATTAAAGGACGAATCTGTCCCGAATGTAAAATTAGAGGGTGACTCAAAAGGGAAATACAACCCTTTTGAGCCACCCTCTCTTTTAAGGTCAAAAGTTTATGAAAAAAACTAATATTGTATTTACATGTAGATTTATCATCATAACATCTATTTTACTATAGAATCTATTTAAGAAGATGGAAATCCTTCGATAACAGAAATAATTTAAATATATTCTATAGTTTTTTATTAATAAAAAAAAGAAGGTGAGGAGCCTTTAAATGTTGGCTACTACACACCTTCTTATTTGTTAATTTGTTTTTTGTTGTGGGATAAAAATAAAGCTTTGTATTTGTTGTATTACTTTGTAAAATTGATCCTTTTCATCAATTATACGGTGTGTGAGCTGATTCGTGAAAGGTGTACATTTTCTTGAAAGGGGCAGCTACTGATGTGAAAAATCGTTTTCCTTGCCGATAAGTCGTAGTATAATCATGTTTTCCGTGGAGAACAAACATGGGTATTTCCAGATTTTCAACTAATCTCACAAGATCGTTCGTTCCCATTTCTTTCAGAAAAGAACGTGCTGTATATTCCATTCCTCGGAAACAGTTGATTTTTTTCTCCCATGGTATACATTGGGCATGCCATAATATGGCGGAACAAAAGGGAGTTGGGATATCCTTCTCGTCTCATGCCTCCTCCGTATTTATTGGCATACTTAGTGCGAAGAGAGCCATAACGACGATCTAGAAAATACGTATCTGTAAAAGGGATATTGTTTAAATTTTTTTAAAGCTCCTGTATCCAGTTTTTCTGTGGCTTTGTCCAGAAAAAATTCGTAGGATTCCCGCTCAGATTCACGTGCACAGCCGATTTGCCCTACACCAATATAGGCATAATAAAGTTCAGGTGCCTGTTTAGCTGCCAAACTTCCTATATAACTTCCCCATGAATGACCGAGCAAGAACACTTTCTCTACAGCAAACTTTTTTTCGCAAATATTGGGTAACTGCAATTACATCATCTATGACCTGGTTAATTGTCATGGGCGTCTTTGCTTCTTTCGGGTTATAAGACATACCTGCCCCCCGTTGATCCCAATAACAAACGGTAAAAAACTTCTCCAGGTGAACCTTATTTGCTTTGATGAGCGGATATGCTGGGAACCCGAATCCATGTAAAAACAACAGGACCGGCATAGTAGTATCCATAGATTCGATAATCAATCCTTGGGTAGAACCGTTGATACTGACATATTCTTTTGTAACGTGAATTTCTTCTTCACTATTTTCTGCTGAAAGTTCTTTGTCTATTGCTTTTATTAACATAAACCTCCCCACCATTCTATTCTCTATTAATACTTCACTTCTAGCTTTATCTTAGCATAATCTTCCATGTTCAAATGTGATCAAATTACTACACTTAATTTTCGACATCAATCTACTTGAACAAGAAAAAACTCCCAATAGGAGCTGTATAGGCTCGTATTGAGAGTTTACTTGAAAGAGTCGGTTCAAACGGGGGGAGCCCCACTTTATAGACTGTCTCATTAATCTAATATCCTTAGTTGTACGGTACGAATTCCAAACTGGATAACATCATCCCTGTCAGGCATAAAAATATCAATTTTTCTACCGTTAATGGCTCCTCCAATATCTGCGGCTAAAAATACGCCATACCCTTTTACTTCTACATAAGAGCCAAGAGGAATAACACTAGGGTCTACGGCAATTACCTTCGCATCTGGGTTTGCCCTAAGATCAATTCCTGTAAAAGTGATTCCGGAGCAACCATAACAGTATGCGGTGTACGCTGTGGCAATAAATGTTTCCCAGCCGTCATCGGTCTGAGGCGGTGGCGGCGTGCTCGGTCTTGGTGAGTTAGATGAACTTGTACTGCTCGCTGCAGCCCGTTCTTGTGCTGCTCGTTCTTGTGCTGCTTTCTCAGCGGCTTGTCGCTCTGCTTCTTTCCTTGCTTCTTCTTGACGCCTTACTTCTTCTTCAATTCGGTTTCGTATTTCAGCCTCTTTGGATGACAATTGTTCGTCTTGTTCAGCTAATGTCTTAATGAGTGTCTCTTGTTTTGCTTCATTTGCTTTTACTTCATTTCGTAGTCGAACAATATTGTCCTTCTGTTCTTGAATGTCTTCGTGAAGAATTTCTAAGATTAGGAGCTGATCTTCCAGTTGAAGAAGTGTTTCCTCATACTCTCCTTGTGTTTCAGCCAATTCATCTTGACTCGATTGAAGTTGTTCAATAAATTGATTGTCGGCTTGGGCAATCCGCGATAACATGAACAATCTACTCACAAAGTCACCGAAGCTTTCGGAACCGAGAATTACTTCAAGGAAAGATGCATTGTTGGAACCATTTCGCTGATAGGTACTGGCACGATCCTTTAAGAGTTCTACACGAAGGTCAATGCTTTCCTGCAACAGGTCCATATCTTCTTCTAGTACTTGAAGCTCTCTTTCATTTTCCTTTATTTTCCCCTGGATCTCCTCAATCATTGCTTCGTTTTGCTCAATGGCGTTGTTTACGTTTGTAAGCTGACGGTTTACTTCTTCGAGTTGCTGCACCAGTTTCACTAGTTCATTTTCCGCTTCTGATAGTTTTGACTGGACAACCTGCCTTTCCTGTTGAATTTCTTCTTGATCCGCTTCCAATTCAGAAATAGCTAATACACCACTTCCACTTCCGGCTAAAAATAACGTAAGGCTGATAATACTAATAAGTATAACTATTTTTTTCAGCACACCATTTTCCCCCTAAGAGTTTGTTAGTGTCCGACGTATGTAAGCAGCTGAATTCCTTTTTGTCTACTGCTAGATCGATTTGCAATAAAAACAAAATGATCTTTTCTAACAATATCAGACTAATATAACAAACTAGTAAAAGGAATATTATTTTTTTGTAACAAACTAGAATCATTATAAGTAGCTAAATATTTTGATAGGAAGGTTCATCACTTGTTTGTACCTTTTCATTTGTATTTTTCTACTCTACTTTTCTCGTAAAAAAACAGGCAAACTGTGATAAACTGGAAAATACAGATAAATACGTTAGGAGGAGAACCAAATGGGATATCTTGCAATTGCCATTGGCATTGCTTTGGCTGGCTATTTTTATTGGGGAAGGGATAAAAAATGTTGGGAAAGGGAACGGCTCAGACAATATGTCAATGGAAACCTTTAAACATTTGTTTGAAAATAATGATCAGTTAATTAAAGAAAAAAACTTACATACTTTTCTTGGCATTTCTAAAACAGATGCACAAACAATCACACAGAGGTACCCAGACATTCCACATGTGACTCTCAACGGAAACAATTATTTTCCTAAGTCCCAGTTAAGGGAATGGGTAAAAAAAATCGGTTAATACAAGAAAAGCACATTAGCTTACACGGCATTGCCTTGTAATACAATGTGCTTTTTTGTGAGTTAAATGGTCTTTATATCACAAAGGTAACTAATACATACAATACCGTTGTAATCCCTGCAGCAATCAATGCTGGCTTTAGTTTATACTTGGCATAATCAATGACCGTTAACCCTAAAATTTTTGCTATTGTATTCGTGTCATCACTCAATGGCGATGCGAATGCACCGAAGGAACCGCTGGCAAATACGGCACCGACAACGAGAGGTAATGACACGTCCCCTACTATCGCCATAGAAACTCCCAATGGCATGAGGATTCCCCAAGTCCCCCAAGCCGATCCGATAAAATAAGAAACGGCAGCCCCAAAAACAAAGATGAGCGGAGCAATGAGCATCTGCGGTATCCAACCTGAATGTGCAGTAACGAAAGCAGAAAAACCTAAGTCATCGGTGATAGACGACAATCCCCAAACGATGGATAGGAGCAATATAACCGACATAAGCTCATTTCCGCCTTCAATAAATCCGCTAATTAAATCTGCTAACTTAAATCGCTGAATTAAATATAGTCCGAAAGAAATGAGTGTAGTTATTAGTAAAGCCACAACCATCGCATCGAGAACATCTGCTTCAATGAACGCCTGCAGAAATCCGACTCCTTCACTGCGACCGTCATACCATGTTAGGAACAACGTGAGGGTAATGACGAGAATTAACGGAACTAATAGGTTCATTGGTTTAATGGGTAATTCTCGAGCTACAGCAGGGTGGCACTCATGCCAATCTTCCTCTTCTTCCTCCACTTTTTTCTTCATCTATTTGAGTTGGCGCATCAGATTTTTCTTTCGAGTGATGGAAAAAGCTCAAATAAATTCCCAATAAGATCGTTACGATGGAGAAAAAGTTGAAAGGAATACTCTGTATAAAGAGATCGTAAGGGTCTAGCACAAGTCCCTGATTTTCCGTGGCGATTTGTATGATGGATACCATATAGCCGACAAATGCAGTTGCAACAGGAATTAATACGATAATCGGTGTTGCTGTCGTTTCGATTACAAACCCTAGTTCTGCAGTCGTCATTTTAACTTTTTTCAGAAGGGCACGCATGATTGGTGCGATGGTGACGAAACGAAAGGTGGGTGCAGCAAAGGTTCCAATCGTCGAAACATAGGTAAGAATAAGGGCTTGCTTTCTCGTTTGAATTTTTTCGGCAGCTTTTTCTACAAATCCCCTGATACCACCAGTTATTTTGATCATGCCCACTAACCCAGAAAAAGCATAGAGAAATACAATGATTTTAATGTTGTTTGTATCGATTAGAGCTTGGACTACATAGACAAACATCGTTTGTATCCCGCCAATAATCGTGGGTTCAATTAGATAAGCTCCCACAAGTAAACCGAGAAACAAGGCCGGCAATACTTGTTTTGTATAAATAGCTACTGGAATTACGACTAAAAAGGGAATAATTGAAAGCCAGCTCGTTTCCATCTGTCATCACCTATCTTTTGGAATTATGTAATGTGTAGTAAAATTGCATACTTCCTTATGGTGTGACGTTGAACAATAATTATTCAGATTGATGGTGGAGTCACTGTAGATCATCGAAAAAAATAAAGGAAAACGGCATGATTACCACGTGTACTCATACTCATATAAAGAACGTGATAATGGTGTTACGGCATTGAAAATGTTAAGCAATCATAAAGGAGTGATGATATAAGAATAACGAAACTTAATGTTTGTCCTAAATGCTCTATTTAGTGAACGTAAAATTGAAAAAAGTTGTGTGTGTGAAAGGATGATCTATCGTGGGTATCAATTTCATTAAAATCTCAGTCGTTTATTTTGTCGTTGGTGTGACCATGGGTCTTTATATGTCCATGACGTATAACTTTCAATTTACTGGTGTTCATGCCCATATTAATCTATTAGGCTGGACGTCCATGACCCTAGCGGGACTAATCTATTTTCTTTTTCCTAAAGCAGCAGAAAGCATTCTCGGAAAAATTCACTTCGTCCTCCATAATATCGGTTTACTTGTAATGATGATTGCTCTGTTTAGTTTAATCCAAACGGGCAATGATGCCCTTGGTCCTATCGTCGGTATTGGCGGTATTACTATCACAGTGAGTGTAATATTGTTTGCTATTAATGTATTCACTAATGTAAAAGCAGAAAATTTCCGTCGTCCATAAATTCAAACATCTGTTTAATTGACTGAATTTTAAGAATACAAATATAAAACGAACGCCACTACTATTGCTTTTTCGGTGGCGTTCGTTATTTTAATGTTAGGTTCCACAAAATGTTTGGTAATTATCGTCGGTTGGTACTTCACAATAGTTCTTATGAGCCTCGTTGTAACTATATGGATCTGTGATTACTTCCAACAAGCTTTCCATTACCTTCATATCGTCATTTTCAACGGCTGCCTCTAAAGCCTCCTCCACTCGGTGATTTCTCGGTATAACCGATGGGTTTGCCCTCTGCATTCTGTCCTTTACCGTTTCTTCGTTGTCTTCTTGTTTTTCCAACCTTTTCTGCCAGGAGGAATACCAGTTAACGAATTCAGCGCTTTTAAACAGAACGGCTCCTTCCAACTCTCCTAAAGTCAGGGAACGGAATGTATTAGTAAAGTCAGCACTGTATTTTTCCATTGCGCTAAGAAGCTGGTCGAACAACGTCTCGTCTCCGGATTCGAACGACTTTAACCCAAGTTTTTGTGCCATTCCCTTCATCCATGCCTCTCGGAACAATACAGAATAACCCTCGAGCGCTGTTTGTGCAAGTTTTACTCCTTCTTCATCATCTTCATGGAGGAGTGGTACTAACGTTTCTGCTAGCCTTGCTAAATTCCAGCCTCCAATATATGGTTGATTACCATAGGCGTACCGCCCCTGCCTATCGATAGAACTGAAAACGGTTTTTGGATCATATTGGTTCATGAATGCACATGGACCATAATCGATCGTTTCACCACAGATGGTCATATTATCTGTATTCATCACCCCATGAATAAATCCCACAAGCTGCCATTTAGCGATGAGTTCAGCCTGTATTTTGATCACCTCATGGAGGAAGGCAAGGTAAGGCTTGTCATCCTTCGCTGCTTCGGGATAATGACGATGAATGGCATAATCGGTCAATGCTTTAATCCCCTCTTCTCCTGTCCATTGCCTCGCAAACTCAAAGGTTCCGACACGTAGATGACTAGCGGCAACTCTCGTCAGTATTGCCCCAGGGAGCACCTTCTCCCGATAGACTGGTTCCCCTGTGGTTACGACTGCCAGGCTTCTCGTCGTGGGAATTCCTAATCCATGCATGGCTTCACTAATAATATACTCCCTCAGCATTGGTCCAAGGGTCGCACGTCCATCACCCCCTCGAGAATATGGCGTTCTTCCTGACCCTTTCAACTGCAGGTCGAACCGCTTTCCTTCCGGTGTAAGTTGTTCGCCAATAAGTAAGGCCCGCCCATCCCCCAGCATGGTAAAATGCCCAAATTGATGGCCGGCATACGCCTGTGCCAAGGAAGCCCCATCTTCAGGAACGGAATTTCCTGCTAACACTTTAACACCTTCTTGTTCTGCCAACGCCTCCCCGTTTAGTCCTAAAGAATCTGCGAGGGGTGAATTCAATACAATTAGCTCTGGATATGATACAGGATTTACATCAATGATGGAAAAAAATTTATCAGGAAGTTTGGTGTATGTTGTTTCCAAATTCCATCCTATTTTTGAATTAGTCATGGTTTCTCCTTTCCCTCTTTGAGTATTCTTGTTCTTATGGAAACATAGTTACAAACAAATTTCCATTAGTAAGGTTTGAAAAGGTTTATATAGATAGTAATATTATGTCCTGAGTGAAAATGATTACCCTCTTAAAACATTCTTCTATGTCGGTATAAAACAACCTGATAGGATTTTCTCCTATCAGGCGCACTACGTTATTTTACAAATTCCAATTATATAACTTCCTGCCGAAGTAAAATTTTCAATTTTTCGGGAGGGTTGCAATGGGGATGATTCATATATATTGTTTGCTCCTGACGTGATCACGTAAGTCATGGCAGGAAGGTCATATACGTTTACCTTTTATCTTTTAATGAATAAAATTCTTTATATAACTGCTTTAAGCTTTCCCGCATTAATCCCTTTCTCCCAACTGTCATCGTAACACCTCTTTCTGTCTATGAATTTATTTTTTCAATAGGTATTAATATTTCAAAATGGGGATCATCTTTATCGCGATCCAAAGGGTATCGTTCATGTTTTATAGGCAAGCTGTCGAAGTAAGTAACTCCAGGTTCTTTATATGGGGTATACCCTTCCTTATTTAAGTAAAAAGCTAGTTGACCATATGTATCGCCGATATTATCTCCTTTTTGGTGCTTAGTTACTACATAGGTTAGTTCAGGTATGTTGATCTCCAACATTCCGTCAGGTATTTGCTGTGTTTCAGTCACTTCGTAGACGGAATAATGACAGAAACCGTCAGGCCGAGTGTGGTAGGATAAGCCTAACTGCATGTCTGGTTGAACCGCATGTGGAAGTTCCTTAACTCGATCTTCTAGAGTTTGTATCGTTTCTTTTAATTTGTTAATTTCTGACCAAGGTCCATCCCATTTTAGACCGATGGCGCGATAAGCAGGCTTACGAATGATTGTATAGTTAGACAACAACGTTTTCACCCTTTCCAGTTAATTAAGAGTTTCTAAGTATTAGTACCGTGTATGTTTTCAGAAAATTACGTTACTTTCGTATTTTATCGGAAAATGTTACCAATTACAAGGGTTGATATGGCAAAAACATGGAAAAGACCGAAATGTTCTATTCGGTCTTTACGTGTCTTCTTATTTTTTCTTTTGTCTATATAAATCTACCGACTTGTAGCCTTGGGATAGAATTTCAATCATTTGTTCCGTACGTTTGTCCCTTGTTTTCTGCTGCTTAGCAGAAAATATATGTCTAGCCCAATCCCTTTTATAACCTGGTGTTAAGCTTTGGTAAAAAGATAGCTCTACTGGAAAACCTGAGAGTAGATTTTCAACCTCTGTTACATTTTCTTCGTAATCCGCCACAGATTGGCTTGCTGCAGCTGATTTTGAAAGCTTCTTTTTCTCCCTCTTCAGTCCAACAACCGTAAATACATCATCCATACTTACCATCCGGGAAAACTTCAAATCGCTTCCTGGAATAAATCCATCCTCCTCATCGACTTTCAGGGCTGGAAAAATCTCGTCTCGGTGGACGTAAGTGGAATAGCGCTTATTCCCCTTTTTTGGATAAGCAAAAAATAAGTAGCCTTCTCAGCTAAAAATTGCTTTTCGATTATTTCGTGGCTGTGTTTAACCATATCCTCAATTGTTTCAATAAAGATAAAAATAGCATCGTGATCTCCAGTAAGCTCCAGTGGATTGTCTTTAAATAAGTCATAATCATCTGGTTCGTTAATGACGGCAAGTTTGTTGTACTTGTTAAGTTTCAGTTTGTCAATGATGGACATTAGTTTTTCTCCTTTATATATGTACTTTTGTAAATGATTATAGCTTATGTTGAATGTTGAGTCATAGAGTGTGTTAGGTTATACATTAATAGTGTATCTTTATAGTTAATACACAGGCTAAAGGCTGAATCAAAAAAGTGGGTGTTATGAAGACGTTCATAAGATAGTTTATAAGTTAAATATAAAAAAGCGGATGTGTACAAGTATATATAGATTGTTTGTAAAAAGGTCTTTTTGTTATTTTCCATCATAGTTTAATAGAGAATAGTTCATTATTCAATTTTTAAGTAAGGGTGATGACATGGAAAAACAGGAGAAGCTGGATCTTTTGACGCATCGGGCGAAGTTATATATTGTGATTGGTTTCGCTGTGATCATCATGTTTCTTCTCATTACTTTGACCTTCAGTCATCTGTTAAGTCCGTTGGCGATGCTCCAGATCCGTTTGTCAATTATTGGCTCAGGAGTCGCTTACTGTGCAGGAATTGCCTTCTATGTCCACTACAAACTTCAAAAAAGGCAAGAAACACCTGTTCAGGAAACAAAGTCCAGTCATCGCGGAGATATTATCATCATGTTTAACGGTAGAGAATTGCACCGATCGGAAGCAAACTGAAGAAGTATAAACGCCAGGCTTGTATTTTAAAATGCTGTCTGGCGTTTGTGCTTGTTATGTGTGTATTGTAGTATTAAAGGACAAGCCCTTTCGGACTCAATCCAAAACGAACAGCAAACAATCCAATCAAAATAAAAATAAACCGTTTAGATCGTTTAATAAATATCGCTTGCTCTCGCAACTTAAAGGACGAGGTGAAAATTTAAAAAATAGAAATACTGAGCCTAAAACGATTGCTTCTACCACCTGCATCCATTCCAGTCTTGCTAACTCATATAAAACATCATTAAGCCACTGCTCATCATTAAAGGTGGTAAGAACTAAACAGGCAATTAACGATAAATTAAATATTTCTTAAATCTTCGGTACTAGCAGCAATAATCAAATGGGTGGAGCGGAGCTTGGGTGCGGTGCAACCATTTTACCCTAAAGTCAGGATCCTTCCAGTGCCATGCCCCTAATGCAGCAGCACAAGCATCAATGGAATGGCTTTCTTTAGCAATCACCTCGGAGATCCTTTCTAGTCCTTGTGTTTTCAGCCAACTTGCCAAAAATTGTCTAGACTCTGCCTCCGTTTTATAGCGTAACACATGGTGGAGATCGTTTTTTGCAACCCTCGCCCCCATGATTGCTCCGGGATGAACTTCAACAATGAAGATGGGATGTTTGTTTTGAAAGCTTCCAATTTCACGTGATAACTTGATGCCCCTTAATGTCAATTGAACTACCCCCACTAAATTCCCTCACGGAAACTTGGAAGGGGATTCCTAATATAAGGACATTGCATCCAAAGAATGCAGGACCAACACCCGTTCAACTAGGTTTTGGATTTCCTGCTTTCTAACCTAGACAAACCTATTATCTCAAAGTCTAACAAAGCCCCTTGAGGGAATAGTGAACGCCACTTGTTCACCCTGCTTTGGTCAGAAAGCTCTATCTTGTAGAAGGTACATACTTGTA
>JAJOJL010000044.1 GCA_021208645.1 Bacillus sp. (in: firmicutes)
TTTGGCCTTACTATGTTTGTCAGGAATTAATGATTTTATTAAAGGTAAAAAAATCTTGCATATCCTCTTGATTAGCATTTTATCGACGATCATGGAATGGTTTGCAAATAAGAAGTTGCATATGATTGCTTTTTATAATGGCTGGAACATTAAGTGGTCTGGATTGATTTATTTAATGATGTATAGCTTCAGTTATTTATACAAGTATAATCCCATGTTAATTTGGATTGTTTCTTTTCTGACAATGGAACAATTTGTACGGATTTTCCGTGTTCCAATCTCAAAGGATATGTTTAGCCTGCCTTCATTCAAACATTTTCTCCGTTCTACTTTTATAGATAACCACCAATAATGGCCTAAAACGAATGATACTTAGTTCGTCTTTTGGTCATTTTTTGTGTGAAAAAAAACCATTGTAAATTTAACATATTGTGGAATATTATAGAAAGGACTCTTGTTCTTAATAACGCACAAATTTAGGGTTCATCCTTTATTCAGTTATTATCACGGAGTTTTGAATATATAAAAGTAATGAGACTGTGATGATGGGTGACTGAGGGGGGATTTGTATAAAGAAGATAAGAGGGTCTGTTTTACTAGGGTTGACGTTGTTTTTTACCATTAGTTTATTGGTTTTCTTTTCAAATGATAGGGAGGAAGCTGTCTTATCAGAGCAATTAGACAAATTTGTCGTGGATAAGCCACCACGGCCGACTGTCGTTCTAGAAAAACCAAAGTTCGTATGGAGTAGAAATCATGATCCCATTCAATTAATTTTCGTAGGAGACTTAATGATGGATTGGTCCGTTAAAGAAACAATGGACCAAAAGGGCGTTGATTATCCGTTTTTATTTGTGAAGGAAGATTTACAATCTGCTCACCTTGCTGTAGCCAATTTAGAAACGGCTGTAACCACAAGAGGGGAAAGCTATAAAGATACGAGTCAGCGTTTCAATTTCAAATCTAAGCCAGAGCATTTACAAGGATTAGTAAATGCAGGTTTCGATCTTGTATCCCTTGCAAATAATCACGCATTGGATTATGGAGAAGAAGGGTTACTAGATACGATGACCTCACTCCTAGACTATGGCTTAGATTATATCGGTGCAGGACGCACAAAGGAAGAGGCATTCCAAGGGGCATCCTATGAATTTAATGGGAAGACAGTAACGATTATGGGAGCTACGAGATTTGTTCCAAGAGCGGAATGGTATAGCTTCGATACTTCAACAAATGCTGGTGTGGCAGGGGCATATAATTTAGATTTATTACTAGACCAAGTAAGAAAACAGAAGGAAGAAACGGATTATCTCATTCTTTATATCCATTGGGGCATAGAAGGGACAGATCGCCCGGCACAATACCAGCATTATTATGTGGAAAAGCTAGTGGAAGCAGGGGTTGACGCGATTGTTGGGCATCATCCCCATTGGCTGCAAGGTTTTGAGTACTATCAAGGTGTACCAGTTGCTTATTCATTAGGAAACTTTCTTTTTCCCAATTATGTATCAGGTAACACGGCAGAAACAGGCTTACTCACTTTGAACCTCCATAAAGGCGAGATTACCATGTCCTTTAAGCCTTATTACATTTACCAGGATCAAATCATCTCGTTAAATGAGGAGGAACAAATGAGAATCATTAGGAAGCTTGAGGAGCTTTCTTATGATGTAATGTTTGATGGATACGACATTATCAATTTAAGGTAATGAAATCGTTCCTTCAAATCATGGCCATAAATTATTCTGAGATTTCATCTAGAGTCTTCTCAAAACTAGGGGCAAAGTGGGAAATAAAATAGTCTATTTCTTCCATTCCCATCTCCGTTAATTTTGCCTCCACTTGTTCCTTTGCTTTTAGAAATTCCCTGTTGCCTGCTGCTAATTCTGTTACGCATTTCAGGTAAGCATCCAGCAGGTCAGCACCTTTTATATATGGTGTTAACACCTCGTCCTTACCGTGTATTAATTGTTTATATGTGTTTTTTAACGGAGATGGTGCTTGCTTGACAAGCCTGTCTGCCGCTAACGTTTCAATATCACGGAAGTTTTTTAAGATTTCTTTATTATGGTGTTTTACAGGTGTTGGAATATCGCCTGTATAAACTTCTGTGACATCATGAAATAAAGATAAGGTAACAGCTTTGTCCGTATTAATGTTCTTTTGAAAAATGTCGTTAGCAATCGTACAGAGGCAATGGGTTAGGAGTGAAACTTGAAATGTATGTTCAGCAACATTCTCTTTCATTACATTACGCATTAAACTCCAGCGCTCTATATATTTTAATCGGTATAGATTAGCCAGTAAATGACTCTCCATGGATACACTTCCTTCACTTTAAAACTGGTTTTGCACTTGATAAATATTATAATAGTTTCTTCAAGGAAGCAAGGGATATTGACCCTAAGAAAAGACCGCCATGTTAAAGGCGTCTTTTCTTAGGTTATTTGATGTTATTTTCCTTATGTGTATGCTCCGAAATTTGTGAAAGGGCATCGCCTGCTTCGTTTTGATAACTATTCTCTGTTGCTAAGTCACCGATGGATAGCATTCCCACAAGTTGATTGTTTTCAACAACAGGCAGGCGGCGAATTTGGTTTTCGGCCATCATATTAGCCGCTTCATGAATATCCATGTTTACATCGGCACATGCCACATTATTGCTCATGCATTCTGAAACAGAGGCATTGGCCTGAAGCCCATGTCCAGTTGCTCGTAAAGCAATATCCCTGTCTGTAATAATTCCCGTAACTTGGCCGTTGTCAACGACAGGTATCGCTCCGCAATCGTGCTGCTCCATTAACGCTGCCGCTTCTTGAATGGATTGCTGTGGTGAAACAGAAACAACGTTATTACTCATGACATTACGAATAGATTGACTCATTTTTTCACACTCCTTCCTGTCGTAGTCTCTGTAAACTTAGGTTAATTTATGCAAAGTTAAAACAGAGGAGAATTACTGGGAAAGAAGTATGATTGATATGTAATTGGTTAATTTAATGGAAGAGGAGGTGCTGTTTTTTGTCAAATGAAAAACGGATTTTAGTCTTCTTTTGGCTGTTGACGATAATTGTTTTAATTATTTTTATTCCAAAACATAAATTAAGAAAGGCAATATTAGCCTTTTTATACAAACAAATTATCACTTGGATGTTTGGACTGTTAGTTGTGGAAAAAGGGCTGATTCGTTATCCTGTTCGTTTTTTCAGTAAAGCAAATAAAACAAGCTTTTCCTTTGAATACTTTTTTTATCCATCCCTTTGTTCAATTTTTAACATTTATTATCCAGAGAAAAAAGGTCCCTTCCATAAGTTCCTATATATCGTTTCCCATTCAGGGGCAGTAACTCTCATAGAGGCTATTATCGAAAGGTATACAGATTTGATTGACTATGTGAAGTGGAGATGGTATTGGAGCTTTTTTGACCATGAGTATTACGTATTATTCTTCTGCTGTGTTTTCTCGCTGGTTTTTTCGTGAGGGAGAGGGATGTGGGAAAGATACAAAGGCTGCCTCAAGTGGGTAATAAACCCCCTTGAATGGCAGCCTATATTAATATTTGCTATTCTATTTTTGCTGACGCCTCATAGTAGTCCACCAGAACTTCCATCCCTTTAGCAAAGCTTTCTAATGGAAAACTTTCATTTGGTGAGTGTAAATTATCTTCTGGTGTACCAAACCCTAACAAAACAACTGGAATGTGGAAAATTTGATCAATCAATTCTACAACAGGGATGGATCCACCTAGTCGAACAAACACTGCTTCTTTTCCAAAGGCATCACCGAAACTTTTTGCTGCCTTTAGCAACAGGGGATGGTTTGGATCTATTTTATAGGCTTTTGCAGATAATGGATAACGAGTCACATCCACATTTACCCCTTTTGGTGCGTTGTTCATTAAATGGTTGGCAATGCTGTCTTGCACCTTTTCAGGAATTTGCCCTGGAACGAGGCGGCAGGTAATCTTTGCCGTTGCTGTAGAAGGGATAATTGTTTTCGTTCCTTCTCCTTGATAGCCACTATACATCCCATTGATTTCCAATGTTGGTCTAGCCATCGTGTGTTCCTTTGCTGTAAACCCTTTTTCCGGTGCCGTTTCCGGTATACCGATTGTCTTCATGTAATCCTCACCAGGTGAAGCATTCATAAGCTTTCTTTCTGCTTGTGTAAGCTCTTCAACACCATCGTAAAAACCCGGTACGGTTACTTGTTCCTCTGCATTTTTTAAGGATGCTAGGAGGTGGCTTAAAGCCATGGCCGGATTTTTGGCAGCGCCTCCGTAAATGCCTGAATGGAGATCCCGGTTAGGACCTGTGACCGTAACTTCTAAGCCAGTAAACCCTTTTAAACCGTAAAGGATCGTTGGCTGTCCTGCTTCCACCATTCCAGAATCGGAAATGAGGGCAAAATCTGCTTCGAATTGTTCCTTTTTCTCAAGTAACACTTCACCTAAATGCTTACTGCCGATTTCTTCTTCCCCTTCAATACACACCTTAACATTCACAGGCAAGCGGCCTTCTGTTTTCAGAAAAGCTTCAAAGACGGCTAAATGCATAAACACTTGGCCTTTGTCGTCACTGGCGCCTCTGGCAAACAGTTTGTCATTACGTATCTCTGCTTTGAAAGGGTCGCTGTCCCAGAGGTGAAGAGGGTCAGCAGGCTGAACATCGTAATGACCGTAAAAAAAGTACGGTAGGAGCGTCATCTGCTTCCAGCCATTCCCCATATACGAGGGGATGACCTGCCGTTTCCTGTAATTCCACATTGTTAAAGCCCATCTCCTCTAAATATTGAACAACAAACTTCCCGGCAGTAACCACATCATCTTTGTGGCTACTGTCCGTACTAATACTTGGAATGCTAAAAATCTGTAAGTTTCTTTAATAATTCATTTCTGTTTTGGTGTAAATAATCTTTTACTTGTTGGGACATATGTAATAACCTCCTTTATTCTTATATTGTGCCATAAATAAATGTTAATAGCAGTAAATAACAACCTTCCTTAGCAAGTTGATAGATTAAGTTACAATATAAATATTATGTAAACTAAATTCTTTTCGCTTCCTGAACTTTCCCTTTGTCAGGCAAACGTGTATTCGCTATAATAAGGATAATGGAGGCGAATCGATTATGTTTGGAAAAAAATTATTACCGGATTTAATTAAGGAGTTAAAGGGAGACCCAAACGTTTCCCATTGGCATGAAATAGAAGCACAACCTGCTTCTATTGTTCCTTACCCTAGAAAAATGGATGAAAGAATTAAAAGCGCCCTAGAAAAAAGAAACATCAACGGGCTATACACCCATCAAGGGAGTGCTTTTGAAGCGGTACTTAATGGAGATAACATCGTTGCCGTAACGCCGACGGCTTCCGGTAAAACATTTTGTTATAATCTTCCGGTTATACAGAGACATTTAAACAACCACCATTCCCGTGCGTTGTATATATTTCCTACAAAGGCGTTAGCGCAAGATCAAAAAAAGTGAAATAAATGAATTTATTGATGATATGGAAGTGAATATAAACAGTTATACATATGACGGGGATACACCAGCTAATATACGGCAAGTGGTCCGGAAGGCAGGGCATATTGTCATTACAAATCCTGACATGCTGCATTCTGCCATATTGCCCCATCACACGAAATGGATATCTCTTTTCGAAAATCTAGAAACAGTCGTAATTGATGAACTCCATACGTACCGGGGAGTGTTTGGCTCCCACGTGGCCAATGTGATCAGACGACTGAAGCGTATTTGCAACTATTATGGCAGTAAGCCTACGTTTATTTGTACGTCAGCTACCATTGCCAATCCACTAGAATTAACAGAAGAACTAATTGGTGAGAAAGGGAGATTAATAGATAATAACGGGGCACCGAAGGGGAAAAAGCATTTTGTTCTCTATAATCCGCCCATTGTTAACAAACAGTTAAACGTAAGAAGGTCTTCTACGAAGGTGGTGAATGAAATTGCCGCTACTTTCCTTCGTGAAAAAATTCAGACCATCGTTTTTTCCCGAAGCCGAGTCAGTGTAGAAGTGATTTTAAGTCATCTTCAGGAACTAGTAAAAAAGGACTTGAATAAAAAAGCAATCCGCGGGTATCGAGGTGGTTATCTTCCGAACCAGCGACGGGAGATTGAACGAAATTTAAGGAATGGGGAAACCATTGGTGTCGTGAGTACGAATGCCTTAGAGCTTGGCGTGGACATAGGTCAACTGCAGGTATGTGTCATGAATGGCTATCCCGGCTCTATTGCTTCCAGCTGGCAGCAGGCAGGGAGAGCGGGCCGGAGGATGGACGAGTCCATCGTTATTATGGTGGCGAACTCTAATCCTTTGGACCAATATTTGTTTCAGCATCCAGAGTTTTTCTTTAAAGGCTCTCCAGAAACAGCGAGATTAAATAAGGAAAACCTCATTATTTTGGTAGATCATCTTAAATGTGCTGCATATGAACTTCCCTTCGAGAAGGGGGAGAGCTTTGACGGGACCGAGATAGAAGAAATTTTAGAGTATCTTGCAGAAGAGCGAGTTCTTCATGCTCAAGGAAAAAAATGGTATTGGATGAACGATGCCTTTCCAGCCCATAACATAAGCCTCCGCTCAGCGGCCCAGGAAAATGTGATTATTATTGACCAATCGCAAGTGGAGAAACACAAAGTCATTGGCGAAATGGACACCTTTAGTGCCATGACCTTATTGCATGATGAGGCCATTTACCTTCATGAAGGAATTCAATTTCAGGTGGAATACTTGGATTGGGACGAGAAGAAAGCCTTTGTTCGGGAAGTGGATGTGGAGTACTTTACAGATGCCAACCTAGCTGTACAATTAAAGGTTTTAGAAATTGATAAGGAAAAGCCGTTAGGAGCTAGCGTAGTAGAATATGGTGACATGATGGTCACGGCCATGGCGACCATATTTAAAAAACTAAAGCTAGAAACCTTTGAGAATATTGGATCTGGTCCCATTCATTTGCCAGAGCAAGAACTTCATACGAATGGAATTGCCCTAGCCTTTGAAACAGAGCAATTGGCACATGTTAGGGAAGATGTAGTGGAGCAAATGCTCATGGCTTTTGCCCATATTCTTCAACATGTTGCTTGTGTAAGAGTAATGTGTGATAAAAACGACCTTCATGCTGTGGCGGAAGTCAAAGCGGTTCACTCAGAAAAGCCTACCGTATTCTTATATGATCGATATCCTGGGGGTATTGGACTCAGTGACACAGTTTTCCAACAAATAGAAGAGATTTTAACGGATGCCATTACATTTTTAGATCGTTGCTCTTGTAGCGAAGGGTGTCCATCGTGCATTGGTCCAGCAGGAGCATTTATTGATTTTAAGCAGGAAATATCTGTGAAACAAGTTGTCCTTCACGCTTTAAATGCCTTACTAACACATAACAAGTAATTAGTGGATGTGAGAAAAAAAGATTGGGGAAGGGGGAAGAGGAGTATTGAATCTTAAATCGAAGCTAAACCGAATGAAAAATCATCTTCAATTAGAGGGACAAGAGGAAAGAAAAACGGTCAAGAAGGAAGTGCAACCTGCCGATGAACTCACAAGAAAATGGCGGGATTTAGGTTTTAAAGCCTTTGTCTATGAGGAGCAAACGGCCTATGAAAAACGTTATACAATCCCCTTTCAGAAACTAGGTGGAAGCCATCTACAAGAGGAACTGGAGCAAGTGGATTCCTTATGGAAAAAGGCGTCTTTGGAGCATCCCCTTTCCTCAAAAAAGGTTCCACTAAACAGGATGTTGTTTTTTGATACGGAAACGACCGGATTATCTACAGGAGCGGGAAATTCTATTTTCTTAATAGGCTACAGCCGAATATCTCAAGAGGGGGTTGAGGTGACACAGCGTATATTAAGGGATCCGTCGTCCGAAGCAGCCTTTCTATACGGATTTTTAGAAGATTTTAAGGATGATGATTTTCTGGTCAGTTATAACGGAAAGGCATTTGACTGGCCACAAGTGAAATCTAGGCATACATTTGTACGAAATCAGGTGCCAAGACTACCTGCTTTTGGTCATATTGATTTACTTCATGCGGCACGAAGATTATGGAAGCATGAACTGCCTTCCTGTCGACTGTCCATTGTAGAGAAGGAAAAGCTGGGCATTCATAGGGTAGGTGATACACCGGGAAGCATGGCACCTCTCTTATATTTTGACTACATTCACGAACAGGAACCAAACCATTTAAAGGGGATTATTGAGCATAATGACCAGGACGTTCGCTCCTTAATCCATCTTTATATTACCATTTCCAAACGGCTGCTTTTGGGAAAAGAGCACACCATGTCTGTCATGGAACATGTACAAATCGGTAATTGGTTTGAACAATTCAAATGGCAAGACCATGCGAAAGAACATTACTTAAAAGCATTGGAAAAAGAGCAGCTAGGAAGAGAGGAAGCATACTTCAAACTGGCAATGTTGGAAAAGAAACAGGGGAATAGCATATTGGCAAAGGAGTTATTAATTAAAGCAGTTGCTGTTGCTCCTAAGGCAGAAGCTTTTGAGGAACTATCAAAAATTGCAGAGCATCAAGATAAACAGGTGGATCTTGCTTATGATTATTGCCGAAAAGCGATGGATAGTAGAGTAACCACTAGTAAAAGGAAGGCGTTAGAAAAAAGACTTGAACGTTTGGAAAAGAAACTGGGATAACAGGGAAGCTGGTCTCTTTACAGAATCAGCCTCCCATACAAGTTGTTTAATCTTCAGGCCTCGGTCCTGCATCTAAGCCTGTTGAAGTAACCGTACTGATCGGCTCTACGGTCACATCCCTCTCCACTCTCACTTGGCAAGATAGTCGACAGTCTTCATCAAGTCCTTTTCTTTGAAAAGCTGCCGTTTCCACTTCGGTTAAAGGTCCTAAGTCTCCATCAAGGACATTAACTCTGCATGTGGTGCATTTTGCGTTTCCACCACAACGATGTAAAATATCAACCCCGTTGTCTTCTAATGCCAAGACTAATTTCGTTCCTTTGCTGACTTCAAAGGACCCCTTCCCTGGTACTGTTATTTTTACCATAAAATCCCCTCCTTCCCTTTAATTAATCCCCAATCTTTCATAAAAGTAAACCACATAAAAATTTCCCGAGGAAGCGCAAAATAAGGGTTTTTTCGAGTTTTTTATGTATTTAATAGCTTTTGTATTATCGCCTATCCGTTCTTTTTGACGAATTTTGAAAAATTTTGCCTATTGGAAATGAATATCATCTTGCAAATTGACAGAAACCTTTTTAAAATAAAATGGAATATATGAAAGAAAGGTTGATGGTACGTGCCTAAATTATTTCTCCTACTTTTTTTTGTGGTCATTAGTTTAACATTTTTCGTTTTCCAATAATCCACTAAAATCTAACCAACAGAATCGGGATATTGATTCTGTTTTTTACATAAAAGTCCCGAAAAAGTAAAATTAGGGACAAAATTAGGTATTCTCACTAGTACGTGTCGTAGGGAATGAACATAGTTTGTTATTGAATAAAAAATAAAGGAGGAAATAAATTATGTTTGGCCCAAGACGACAAGTGAATTTACCGCCAAGATATACACCTACACGCCATGCTGTAAGACAGTTTGATACGGATTATGTAATTCCAGTGGTACACCCAAGTCACACAACAAACGTTCACAGACACAATTATAAGTATTTCCACAACTATCCGCATTCGGAGTCTCATGTATGTCAAAAGACGTGTCAGGAATTCCATTGTGGACCTGGTCCAGTAGCAGGACCTGCTCCAGGATACGGACCTCGCCCTGGTTTTAGATAAGATGAGAAAAGGGATCAGCTTCTAGGCTGATCCTTCTCTTTATAAATAAACTATGCTCAAGTTGATTGCAGTGGAAGGCACGAGACTCCTCGAAAATGCTTCACATTTTCTTCGTGCGTGGGCAGACTCGAGGGAGCATCTCAGAGTCCTGCGGGAAAAGCAACAGCTAAGAGCATATACATCATGAATATGCTACGATTTGTCTCGACGAAGGCAGAGACAGAAGACCCCGCAGGAACGAGGAGGCTGAAGCGTTGCCCACGGAAAGCGAGTGCCTGTAGCGGAAATCAACAAAACATTTTTGTTTCATCCATGGTAGTTTTGTATATTTTATAAAGAAGGGAAGTGAGCCCCTTGTATACTGTACTAGCAGTAACAGGCTATAAGCCACACGAGCTAGGCATATTTAATGAAAAACACGATCATTTACCTTTTCTAAAATATGCTTTAAAAAAGAAACTAGAGCAGTTGATTGAAGCTTATGACATTCAATGGGTTATTACTAGTGGGCAGCCAGGTGTTGAACTATGGGCTGCAGAAGCGGCCATTCAATTGAAGAATCAATACCCCCAATTAAAGGTGTCTACATTGGCTCCCTTTTATAATCAGGAAGAGAGGTGGGCTGACCCAGTAAAGGATTTGTATTTGCAAATATGGGCAGAAAGTGATTATACGGACTACATAACAAAACGAAATTACGAAAATCCTGTTCAGCTTCGGCAGAAAAATCAATTCATTATAGACAAAAGTGATGCAATTCTTGTCCTTTTTGATGAATATACAGAAGGGTCACCTGCATATTATTTATCATATGCACGGAAAAAGAGCGAGGCAATGGATTATCCAATTATTTATTTAACACCCGATGAAATTGAGGAAGTGATTCGGGATCGTCAACAGGAGGATAGTTGGAATTGACATTTTCCTAGCTTTTTGAAAAAATAGAAGAATGACCAATGGAATGAATTGAGGTGATGACGATGTCACAAAACGAATTTCCCGCTTAACGCAAAAGGATATTCTAGAAAAAGATTTTAAGACAGGCCTTCGCGGCTACAGTCAAGAAGAAGTGGACCAATTTTTAGACATTATTATTAAAGACTACGATGCCTTTGAACATCGTGTGGATTGGCTGGAGAAGGAAGTGGAGCGGCTAAAGAAAGAGGCAATCACGCTCACGGAACATACAAAACAAAAACCACAGCCACAACAGCAACAAACAGGGAACACGAATTACGATATATTAAGAAGGCTTTCGAACTTAGAAAAACATGTTTTTGGTAGTAAACTGCATGAATAATAGAGAAATAGACTTGCTTTAAATAACCTACGGATGCAGAAGGTGATGTA
The DNA here is from genome assembly GCA_021208645.1 of Bacillus sp. (in: firmicutes). Classification (GTDB taxonomy): domain Bacteria; phylum Bacillota; class Bacilli; order Bacillales; family Salisediminibacteriaceae; genus Evansella. The sequence goes on from JAJOJL010000044.1 coordinate 11,150, forward strand.
CCTTTGATCGAAGTATATATTGATGGGGCAAGTGCAGGAGATCCAGGCCCTTCAGGAGCCGGTGTTTTCATAAAAGCTAATGGTGAAGTCATCCGAAAGGCGGTTCCTTTACCTGTTATGTCCAATCATGAGGCGGAGTTTCACGCTTTACTGGAGGCTTTGGCTATATGTAAGGAGCAAGGATTTCAGATTTTATCCGTACGTACTGACTCACAAATATTAAACAATGCTTTAGAGAAGGAATATGCAAAAAAAGAAGTCTTCCGCTTTTTATTGGAACAAGCTTTGTTGCAAATGAAAACGGATTTTGAGTATGTGTTTGTGAAGTGGATTCCCAGTAAGCAAAATAAAGAGGCAGACCAATTAGCAAGGAAAGGGATCCAATTAGCTAAGGGAAAATTTGGTTGTTGATCTCAGAGTATTAATCATGGTAAGATATACATTGTCGCTTAAGACAACCATTTATGTTTGAGTAATCGCTGCTTCACTTTTGAAGTAGAGGAAAGTCCATGCTCGCACAGTCTGAGATGACTGTAGTGTTCGTGCCTAGCGAAGTCATAAGCTAGGGTAGCCTGGTGCAAACTGGGCTAACGGCAGGGAAAACACCTACGTGAAGCTTTGGCTCCATATGGTGTGAATACCTTGAAAGTGCCACAGTGACGGAGCCTGTCTAGAAATGGACAGGGTGGAACGAGGTAAACCCCACGAGCGAGAAACCCAAAATTAGGTAGGGGCATCCCCAGGAAGGAATTGAACGGAATGGGGAACAGGCATTTTGTCTGTAGACAGATGATTACTGCTTTTCGTACGAGGGTTGACACCCGCTTGCAGTACGGAAGTACAGAACATGGCTTACAAAACATAAATGGCGTCAAGAAATAATCATTCTTTTTACGACTCGCTCCACAGCCTAATGCCTGTGGAGTTTTTTTCGATTTTTGTTCATTAGGCTAGTTATCCTACGGGAAAAATTCAGCTAGTTGCGTATACTCCCTTGTATTCATAGAAGATATACAGGTAGGATATGGTTAGAAGGACATTTATGAATGGAAATTTAGGTGAGTTTTCATTAATTCATTGACCTCTTCCTGGAGATTGGACATACTAGTAAACGAGAAAGGGTGAAGAAACATGGAATCAGTTACATTAATTGCTACAGCCGCCATGGGTTTAGAAGCCATCGTTGCCGATGAAGTAAGGGATTTGGGCTATACGGATGTGAAAGTAGAAAATGGGAAAGTTATTTTTACAGCAGATCCTTCAGGAATTGCTCGTGCTAACTTATGGCTGAGAACAGCAGACCGGGTCAAGCTACTTGTGGGGGAATTCGAAGCAAGGAGCTTTGAAGAACTATTTGAAGGAACAAAAGCACTGCCATGGCCGCAATACATATCGAAAGATGCAGAATTTCCTGTGATTGGGAAGTCCGTAAAATCTACGTTATATAGTGTTCCAGACTGTCAGGCAATTGTTAAAAAAAGCAGTTGTGGAAAGCTTAAAGGAAAAGTTACCATATTCAATGGTTTGAGGAAAAAGGATCCTTGCAGCGAATAGAGGTAGCGATCTTAAAAGACAAAGTATCCTTAACGATCGATACTAGTGGGACTGGCTTACATAAACGAGGCTATCGCTATTTACATAACGAGGCACCCCTAAAGGAAACGATGGCAGCAGCAATGATCAAGCTGACAAAATGGCATCCAGACCGGCCGTTTGTGGACCCCTTCTGTGGTTCTGGTACATTGCCTATTGAAGCAGCTTTGATTGGTCAAAATATTGCTCCTGGTGTTAACAGAGAATTTGCCTTTGAAGGTTGGGAATGGTACCGAAAAGAGTGGCACAACCTTGCTTTAGAAGAAGCGGAGGATTTAGCAAATTATGATCAACCATTAAATATAATGGGGTGTGATATCGATCATAAAATGATTGATTTGGCAACCCATAATGCTACGGAGGCAGGATTTCCGGACCAAATAAAGTTCAAGCAAATGCAAGTAAAGGATTTTACTACAAAAGAGGACTATGGAGTTGTTGTAGGCAATCCTCCTTATGGAGAACGGATGCAGGAACGGCAATATGTTGAAAACTTATATAGGGAATTAGGCAGGACCTTTCGACCGTTAGAAACGTGGTCTGTTTATATTATCACTTCTTACGAGCATTTTGAAAAATTATATGGTGCAAAGGCAACGAAGAAACGGAAGCTATATAACGGTAATATTCGAACTGATTTTTATCAATATTGGGGCAAGCGACCACCAAAACCAAAAGTATAATCGAAGAGAGTGACTCAAAAGGGATGTTTTTCCTCTTGAGTCCCCCTTTTTCCATGGGGAATGTGAGCTCCGTCAGAGTGACTCTGATATTTCTTTCTGCTGCGTCCTATTAGATAGTCTGTAGCACGGGTGAATGGAATTACCCCTAATTGCAAATAGTAATGAGTGAAAGGTAGGACTCATATGGAACCACTTATTAAGGAGGCATAAGTATGTCAGAACCATTTGATGATATTCACCAAGTTGAAATGGCAATTAAAGCTGCCCAAAAAACAGTAGGAAGCGCAACCATGAGTATGGATCCGGAACAACTTGATACAGCCACAAACGCGATTAATGATGCTAAAGAACAGCTGAATATGGCTATACAACACCAACTAGATCCAGATTTTATTCAATATTCTCAAGGCTTATTAGATAAGTTAGAGCACCAAGTGAATGAAGCAAAGCAATGAATGTAAGCTAACGCCAGTAATGGACTAATTCCAATTACTGGCGTTATTTTTCGTTTAGGAATCATAAGTTTCATTGTTGTTGTGTTTGTGATTAAAGAAATGCTAAAGTCCTTATCACCTTCGCTCCTTCTCAAATTCATGGGCCATTCTGTCCATTAATGTTGCCATTTGTGCCCGTGTACTTCGCTGAGTTGGGCGGAACGTACCATCATCAAAGCCAGTTAAATACCCTTTTTGCTGAATGGCTAACACCGATTCATAGGCCCATCCTCTCGGGTTCACATCTGGAAACGGGCTTCTCGATTTTTTCTCAACGGGGAATTGAAAGATATTTTGCAGCATCTGGGCCAATTGCTCTCTCGTTAACGGTTGTTCCGGGGCAAACTGGGTCCCACTAACACCCCTTACTAAACCCAATTCCCGAGCCACTTCAATTTCCTGTCTTGCCCAATGGGTACGGGTATCTGTAAATACCGTTCTTTGAGGCTTCGTTTCTCCGTGCCCTAATGCGCGAACTAAAATGACTGCTCCTTGCGCTCTTGTTAACGGTTGTTCTGGGGAAAACCTTGTAGAGGATGTACCAGTCATCCAGCCCCGATTTGAAACGGAAAGAATAGGATCTGCACCCCAATAAGTAGCTGCTACGTCTTGAAAAAATCGACCGTTTAACCATAACGAATAATAGTCCCACATATCTGGTGTTTCATGGGTCAATGCCCACGACCCTGTACCTTTAATGTCGTGTTTTGGAATCATTCGTAGTTTTGCTTTAATGGAACGCTCGTTTTCATACCAAATTACATAGTTTCCTTCCGTTAACTTTAATGTTCCTAAAAACGCAGACTGCCCGGTTGGGATTCTAAAGGTTGCAGAAGGGGTTTGCGCTGTTTCATCATAGTGATACCTTCCTTTAAATTTTGTAACAAGGGGAGCGACCCTTGGTCCTGACAAACCGTTTCCTGTAATATTTCTTCCTTCAAGTGTTGGCCCATCAAGTTTCCAAATTCGACCGTAGAAGGGAAGCCCGTTGACAATTTTTGTTTTTGGAACGTTTTCCTTCAAAGCATATTGGATACTGCGCTCAAAGAACGAAATACTGGAAACAGGACCAATAGGACTATCAGCACCAGCCCACGATTCATCATAAGCCATAATCATGAGGTAGTCCGTATGCTTGGCCATACCGGGATAATCATAAAAACCATGCCAGCCTGTTGTCCAACCATTGGGGTTTGCAGCAACGGCAACAGAAACTTCTTTCCCATTGGGATAGATGCCCGTAAAAGCCTGAGGAGGTCTGTATGTTCGTCTCGATAGTTCCGTTGAACGCCATCTAAAGTTCCTGTTCTTCCTACCCCTTCAATATCAACATTGACGCCATCAAGATTCCATTTTCTAATTTCTGCGGCAATGTCCCTTGCTAATTTATCACGATTTCCTAACCCTCTTCTTCCTGAGAAATTCCCTTTGTCGTTAGGGTTGTTGGGGTTTGGGTCCCGATCCCAATGGTTAGCTAAAAAAGGAACTACTTTTATCCCCTGTCGATGCATTTCTTGAATAAACGAAGTATCAATCCGCCATTCATGAACGATTAATTCACCGTTTTGATCTATGTCAAAGTAATTAGGTGACACAACATGGAGACTCCCTTTTGTTTGATTTACCTGGTTTATATAGGTAGCGGGACTTCCGAAAAAGATATAGGACATATTAAATCGTTCAGGTTGTGTGGATTTACCTGTTACTGTTGATCCATCCATACCAAGACAAAAAAGAGAAATGAAGATGAGTAGGTAAATTTTTATTCCTTTCATGTAGAGTCACCTCCGTCTTCACCATTTGGCTTATTCTCGAGGAAGGTTAGAATAAACTTGTAATCATTGTCACTAGACTTGATGAAAAATAATTGATCTCCAAACGTAATTTTATCCTTTGTTAGACGAGAAAGATCTGCATTTGCACCAATGTTTAACTCCGTCAATGCCATATCTATTTCATGTGGTTCTTTTTCTGGGTTCATGGTAAGGAGCAATTGCCACCAATGGGTCATCATGGAATACTTTGCTTCCTTTGATAGCCCTCGTCCTATAATCTCGATTCGAGAAACTTCGTTTGGTAAATTAACGAAAAGTTTTAACTGTGAGTGACCAAGGTCAGTGAAGTAGTAGGACCCTGTATCACCATCGACATAGTCGAGTGTAGTGATTTTCTTTTCAAAGGTAAATTCATCGGAAATTCCATTCCAACGTCCAATGAAGTCACCTGTATTAATGTTTACATGACCTGGAGGAATATCATTTTCTGCTTCTTCCTCTTCCAGTTTCGGTGGAACCACTTGTTCCTCATCTTCTGAACTTTCTTCATCCTCCGACGGAACTTCTTCTTCTCCCTCGTATTCTAAATCATTCTCTTCACCTGTATCTCCGTTGTTGTCTTCATCTGGATCTATGTATTGAGTAGGGGAGTCCTCATTGTTTTCCAATCCACCATAGTGATTTTCATCATTTTGCTGTTGACAGGAGTAGAGTAAAATAGACAATAAGGAGAAATAGAAAATTTTTCGTAGCATGTATAACACCTCCAATTCATTCATCCTTAAGATTAGCAGCAATTGGAAAAAAAATACTGGTACAGATTGCCATAGCTCGGATAATGGGTGGACTGTTGTGAACATCTAACTGAATAATGTTTTTAGTTTTAGGCTTGTAAAATAGAAGTCTTTAAAACTATATAGAAAGTAATAATGTTAACAATTTAAGAAACTTCTTGATTTTCCTTGTCTTAAGAAAACGAGGCAAAGTATAATAGTTTATATTAGGAGGGTGAATACTATGAATTCACTAATGAAAGACCGTTTAGGGAGACCGTTAAGGGATTTACGAATTTCCGTTACTGATAGATGTAATTTTCGCTGTAGGTATTGTATGCCTCCAGAGATTTTTGATAAAGATTTTCAATTTTTGCCTCGGACAGAAGTGTTAACTTTAGAAGAAATTGCTCACATTTCTCAATTATTTGTGGAAGCCGCAGGTATCAGAAAATTACGTATTACAGGTGGAGAACCGTTAATGAGACAGAATCTGCCACACTTAATTGGCCTTTTACGTGCCATAGATGGCATTGATGATATTGCCATGACAACGAACGGAGTAATGCTCCCAAAATACGCGAAAGAACTAAAAGAACAAGGATTAAACCGTGTTACCATTAGTTTAGATAGTTTAGATGATGAAAAATTCCGTTATATTAACGGGCGTAATATTGGTGTTGATAAAGTGTTAGAAGGTATCGATGCTGCCAAGGAGGCAGGATTAGCTGTTAAGCTGAACATGGTTGTTAAACGGGGAATGAACGAAGAAGATATTATTCCAATGGCAAAATATTTTAAAGGAAAAAATGTTATTTTACGCTATATTGAATACATGGACGTTGGGAACTCCAACGGATGGAAGCTTGATCATGTAGTAAGTAAAAAAGAGATATTTTCTATCATTGACAGGGAGATGCCTATTGAGCCTGTTGATGCTAATTATAGAGGGGAAGTAGCAACTCGCTTTCGTTATAAGGATGGGGAGAACGAAATTGGAATCATCTCTTCAGTTACAGATGCATTTTGCTCGAGCTGTTCTAGGGCACGTTTATCTGCTGACGGAAAACTCATAACCTGTTTATTTGCTTCAGGAGGTCACGATTTACGAGACTATCTACGGAGCGGTGCCACTGATGAGGAAATGGTTAAAAGAATTACAGACATTTGGACCAACCGCCATGACCGTTATTCTGAGGAACGCTTAAAGCATACAGACAAAGGTCAAATAAAGAAAATAGAAATGTCCCATATTGGGGGCTAATAGTAGAAAAAGAGGCTTGGACACAACTAAAGTGTTTGACTAGAAATGGGAGCAAGGTACAGCCTTAGCGAAGGAAATATACGAAGACTCCAGCGGGAGCAAAGGCAAAGGTGAGACCCCACAGTGCGAAGCACGAGGAGGCTCACCAGCCGCCCGCGGAAAGCGAAGTATATTTCCGAAGCGTTTTTATGCATAAACAATATCGTTTCAAACTTTTTATATTGTGATCACTTTTGTCCCAACCTCTTTTTATCTTAATTAATTCGGATTCGTGACATCATCAATTTTTTCGTTGGAAAACTGCATTTCCCCTAAGTCCTCACTAAAATCAATTACCATCCCATCAAAATACCACGTCTCATCTTCTGGGATGCAAACAGTTAACCCGTTTTTTTCAAATTCTAGAAAGGGTCCATCAGGAACTCCTTTTTTAATGCCTGCAGAAAACCCACCTGATCCAACACCGCCCACCCTTACAAAAAAAAGTAATAATATCCTTATCCTTTAAGTCCATTTCATTTTTATAAAACCCAATTGCTTTTTCTGTTATATGAAATTCCATGAATTTAACGCCCCCTAAATGTATCGTAATGGATTGAAGGGATAGAATCAATACATGATACTTTTTGTTGGAGATGTGCAAATAGGAAAAGATAGGTATAATAAAGAAGGTGCCATAAGAAAATTCTATAGGAGTAGAAAGAAAGGGGAATTGTCATGGTGGAAAAGCAATTTCGAGAGTACATAAAAAAAAATTAGCAATTATAACGAGGCCATTGGAGTGTTAGGTTGGGATTTGCGGACAGGTGCTCCCAAAAAAGGAATAGAGCAGCGTTCAGAGGTGCTAGGAACCTTGTCAACGGAAGTGTTCAAAATGAGCACGTCTGAAGAAATGAAGGAGTATATTCAGGAACTACGTCAAGAAGAAACGTGGAATCAACTGGATGATATAACAAAAGGTTCTGTTATTGAATGTGAAAAAGAATTAAAGAAACTGGAAAAAATTCCTGAAGATGAATTTAAGAATTACGTTATCTTAACGGCAAATGCTGAATCCGTTTGGGAGGATGCGAAGCATAATTCTGATTTCGCTTCCTTTGAACCTTACTTAGAAAAAATTGTTGCATTTAACCGGAAATATGTAGAGTGGGTAGGCTATGAAGGGAATAAGTATAACGCTTTGCTCGATGATTACGAACCAGGCCTTACGGTTGACATTATAGACGATGTTTTTGGAAAGCTTAAGGATGCGATTGTTCCTCTTGTTAAACAAGTAACGGAATCTTCCCATCAACCTAAGACAGAGTTTTTGTTTCATCATTTCCCGTGAAAAACCAGGAAGCATTAAGTAAGGAAATATTGAAAAGTATGCAATATGATTTTGACGCAGGGCGTTTAGATACGGCGGTACATCCCTTTGCTACAGGGTTAAACCCTGGAGACGTAAGAGTAACAACGAAATATGATGAAAAAGACTTCCGTACGGCTGTTTTTGGAACGATACACGAGGGCGGTCATGCTTTGTATGAGCAAAACATAGATCCAAAATATATAGGAACGCCTCTTTGTGATGGAACATCCATGGGAATTCATGAGTCACAGTCCCTATTTTGGGAGAATTTCGTTGGTAGAAATAAGGCTTTTTGGGAAAAGTATTACGAAAAATTGAAAGAGTACGGTGACGGTCAGTTTGATGATGTGGATTTAGAAACATTCTATCGTGGTATTAATGTGGCCGGGCCATCACTTATTCGTATTGAAGCCGATGAAATGACCTATTGCCTTCATATTATATTGCGTTATGAATTAGAAAAGTCCTTGATTAACGGGGAACTAGAAGTGAAGGATTTACCGGATGCCTGGAACAACAAAATGGAAGAACTGCTTGGCATCAGACCAACGAATGACGGTGAAGGTGTACTGCAAGACGTTCATTGGTCTGGGGGAGCATTTGGCTATTTTCCTTCGTATGCCCTTGGATATGTGTACGCTGCTCAGTTAAAAGCAGCAATGGAGAAAGATCTACCTCATTATGATGAACTCCTCCGGGAAGGAAATTTAGCTCCAATTAAGGAGTGGATGACGGAACACGTTCATCAATTTGGAAAAAGTAAGCAACCTTTAGAAATTTTAAAGGATGTGACAAATGAAGGGGTTAACCCTGATTATCTCATTACGTATTTACGGAAAAATAACAGTACTGTGTATCAATTAGGCCAATCTTAATATGACGATGGTGACTCAAAAGGATTATTTTTGCGCCTTTTGAGTCATTTTACTTTTTCTTCTAAAATCAGCCTTTTTATGAAGTTCATGCATAGTAGTGCTTCATTTAAATTATTTCACGTACCGTAAGGGAAGAGAAAAAATTAATAATAAAATCAAAACTAAAGCATAGTGAATAGGATATAATTAAGCAATAAAAGCTTTGTAATACCTCAGGTTTTATTAGCAGCCATCAGTAGTAAACGAAATAGGCTCTACTTAAAAAAAAGGAAAAGGATTGTGATTAAACGATAGTTTAAATGGGAACTAGAAAAAGGAATGGTCAAGGGCGTCGGCGAATTTAATATAATATAGAATCTCATTTTATGCTAGTTTATGAAAGGGCTTACAATTTTTACGGGGAGGGGATGTTGGTTGTTTAAAAATATTTTATTGGCTGCAGACGGCTCAACCCATTCAAAAAGAGCAACGGAAAAAGCCATCTTTCTAGCTAAGCAGGTAGAAGGTGCAGAAATTACGTTAGTTCATGTAGTGGATGATCTACCATCGACGATTGACTTACTTGGTGAAACGGTGGAGGAAAAACAACCAATGCCGGTGTATGTAAAGGAAAGAACTGCAGAAATGGAACATGCCATATTAGAGGCTGGAATACCTTTACGTGTTAAACGTATTTTCGGTGAACCTGGCCCAGCTATTGTAAGGGAAGCAAATGAGGGAAACTATGATATAGTAGTCATAGGAAGTAGGGGATTAAACCCCTTTCAACAATTCGTATTGGGCAGCGTTAGTCATAAAGTTGCTAAAAGAGCGAAGTGTCCAGTATTACTAGTAAAGTAGCAAATGTAAAGGCAGTTTATAAAGGTAAAAAGAAAGGAATGTTTTATTGTCATGATGAATCCAACACGGGAAGAAATCAAACAAATCTTGGACCAAGCAAAGAAAATAGCCATTGTAGGACTATCTGACAATCCTAATCGTACCTCCTATATGATCGGTGAAGCTCTTATAGCGGCAGGTTATGAAATTATACCAATAAATCCAACCATCAATGAAGTTTTTGGTATAAAAGCCTTGAAGTCGTTAAAAGAACTTAATGAGCCGGTCGATATCATCAATGTATTCCGACGAGAAGAGTTTTTAGTAGGAGTGGCAAAGGAAGCAGCAGAAACTGAGGCAAAAGTTTTTTGGTGTCAGTCTGGATTAGAGGATGAGGAAGCTTATAATATTGCCAAAAGTGCTGGTATGACAGTAATAATGGATCGGTGTATTAAAGTGGAGCATGCTATTACAAGATCGAAATAGGCCTATTCAAACAGCCGGAAATAATCGGCTGTCTTTCTTTTTTCACAACTTATTTTAAAGGATTACATTGACAAACTTACTAGTTATTCTTTAATGTAAAATACTAGGGCGAGCATTTTTCGTCTTATTGCAATCATAGTCTATTTTTTTCGTTACACTTTAACTGTATGTTATTTTGATTATTAGGTTACTGTTCGGATTCAGGAAAGGGGAAGAAGTCATTGTCAATTAAACAAGCTTATGAATACAATGATGATTCAATTCAAGTTTTAGAAGGTTTAGAGGCTGTTAGGAAACGGCCTGGAATGTATATAGGTAGTACGGACCATCGTGGACTTCATCATCTCGTTTTTGAAATTGTCGATAACTCCGTGGATGAGGCTCTCGCCGGTTATGGAAATGAAATTACAGTTACGATACATAAGGATGATAGTATTAGTGTTAAAGATAATGGCCGTGGCTATCCGACAGGGATGCACAGTACTGGGAAACCAACTCCTGAGGTAATCTTAACCGTATTACATGCTGGTGGTAAGTTTGGCCAAGGGGGCTATAAAACAAGTGGAGGACTTCACGGTGTGGGAGCGTCTGTTGTTAACGCCTTATCAGAATGGCTAGAGGTAATTATCCATCGTGATGGAACCATTTATAAGCAACGCTTTGAAAATGGAGGGAAGCCAGTAACTACTCTTGAAAAAATTGGGACAACGAGAAAAACTGGAACAACGGTTCACTTTAAGCCAGATCCATTGATTTTTAGTACAACAACCTATTCTTATGAAACACTAGCGGAACGGTTAAGGGAAGCGGCCTTTCTACTTAAAGGCCTAAAAATTGAACTAATTGATGCAAGGCCTAACCGTGAAACCGATCGAGAAGTTTTTCAATACGAAACGGGATTAGAAGCGTTTGTAGAGTATTTGAATGAAGAGAAAGAAAATCTCCATCCAGTTGTCTCCTTCCAAGGTATCCAAGATGATATTGAAGTGGACTTTGCCTTTCAATATAACGATGCCTTTACGGAAAACATGTTGTCTTTTGTTAATAATGTCCGTACAAAAGATGGAGGAACCCATGAACTTGGGCGAAAACGGCAGTTACTCGTATCGTAAATGAGCATGCGAGAAAACTTCAGTTGTTAAAGGACAGGGATAAAAATTTGGATGGTAACGACATTCGTGAAGGATTTACGGCGATTGTTTCCGTGAGGGTGCCAGAAGACAAACTTCAGTTTGAAGGACAAACGAAGGGGAAATTAGGAACCCCTGTCGCCCGTTCTGCTGTAGATAGTATTGTCTCTGAGAAGTTGAGCTTCTTTTTAGAAGAAAATCCTGAGTTAAGTAATTTACTTATTCGGAAGGCCATTAAAGCGGCACAGGCACGGGAGGCAGCGAGAAAAGCCCGTGAAGATGCTCGAAGTGGTAAGAAGAACAAACGGAAAGATGCCATGTTAAGTGGGAAATTAACCCCTGCTCAATCAAAGAATCCAAAACGTAATGAATTATACCTGGTGGAGGGTGACTCTGCTGGTGGATCTGCGAAGCAAGGAAGGGATCGAAAATTCCAAGCAGTTTTACCGCTTCGTGGTAAAGTAATTAATACGGAAAAGGCAAAGCTTGCTGATATTATGAAAAATGAAGAGATTCGTACGATCATCTATGCAATCGGCGGCGATGTTGGTGCAGATTTCCATTTGGATGATATTAACTATGACAAAATCATTATTATGACCGATGCGGATACGGACGGTGCCCACATCCAAGTTTTGTTATTAACCTTCTTCTATCGCTATATGCGACCGTTAATCGAGGCAGGAAGAGTGTATATTGCCCTGCCACCACTTTACAAAGTAAGTAAAGGTTCTGGGAAAAAGGAAAAAATCGAGTATGCTTGGGACGAAACAGGCTTGCAAGAAGCCATGAAAAAAATCGGTAAGGGGTATACCATTCAACGATACAAAGGGCTAGGGGAAATGGATGCCACGCAATTGTGGGAAACGACTATGAATCCAGAAACTCGTACCCTTGTACGAGTAAAAATTGATGATATTGCTCGGGCAGAACGCCGTGTTGCCACGTTAATGGGTGACAAGGTGGAACCTCGCCGTAAATGGATTGAGCGAAATGTGCAATTCGGCTTAAACGAAGAAACGAATATCTTAGAAAATGAAAATCTGTTAGTGACAGAGGAGGAGTAGACGTTGGAGAAGGAACGTTATTTAGACCTGCCTCTAGAAGATGTCATTGGAGACAGGTTTGGACGATACAGTAAGTATATTATTCAAGACAGGGCATTACCGGATGCGAGAGACGGCTTAAAACCCGTGCAGCGTCGTATTTTATATGCTATGCATGTGGACCGTAACACAGCGGACAAGCCTTTCCGTAAATCGGCAAAAACCGTTGGTAACGTAATTGGTAATTATCACCCCCATGGGGATTCTTCCGTATATGAAGCAATGATCCGCTTAAGTCAAGACTGGAAAATGCGTCATTTGTTAGTGGAAATGCATGGGAACAACGGCTCCGTTGATGGGGATCCACCAGCAGCGATGCGTTATACAGAGGCAAGAATTTCGGCTATTGCATCAGAACTTCTTTCTGATATTGATAAAAATACCGTAGATTTTATGCCTAACTTTGATGATTCCATGGAAGAGCCAGTAGTACTTCCATCCCGTTATCCAAACTTACTAGTAAACGGATCCACTGGTATTTCTTCCGGTTATGCTACAGATATTCCACCTCACCATCTAGGTGAAGTAATTGATGCAGCTATTCACCAAATGGAAAACCCGGCCTGTAATGTAGACGATTTAATGAAGCACATTAAGGGCCCAGATTTTCCAACGGGGGGAATCCTTCAAGGGCTTGAAGGTTTAAAGAAAGCGTACGAAACAGGGAAAGGAAAAATTGTCCTTCGAGGGAAAGCCGAAATTGATGAACTTCGCGGAGGAAAACAGCAAATCATAATTACAGAAATTCCGTATGAAATAAACAAAGCAAATCTTGTGAAAAAAATGGACGAGCTTCGTATTGATAAAAAAGTAGATGGTATCGCCGAAGTACGTGACGAAACGGATCGTACAGGTTTACGCATCGTCATTGAATTAAAAAAGGATGCGGATGCCCAAGGGATTCTTCACTTTTTATATAAAAATACGGATTTACAAGTTTCTTATAACTTTAATATGGTAGCCATATCTAAAAAGACACCTATGCTTATGGGCTTAAAGTCCATGCTGGAGTCTTATGTGGACCACCAAAAGGAAGTTGTTACCCGTCGTACCCAATATGAGCTTTCGAAAGCAAGGGAAAGGGCTCATATTGTTGAAGGGTTAATTAAAGCCATTTCGATTCTGGATGAAATCATTCAAACGATTCGTGCTTCCAAGGATAAAAAGGATGCGAAGGATCGATTGCAAGGAAACTATGGTTTTACGGAACCACAGGCAGAAGCGATTGTTACGTTACAGCTTTATCGCTTAACGAACACGGATGTAACGACCCTTCAGGAAGAAGCATCGGAGCTTCAGAAGTTAATTGAAAAACTGGAAGCCATCTTAGGAAGTGAGACAAAGCTTATAGGTGAAATAAAGCGAGAGTTAAAGGCCATCAAAAAGAAATATGCCGATGAGCGTAAAACGGTGATCGAGGAAGAAATTGAAGATTTAAAGATTAATTTAGAAGTAGTCATTCCGTCAGAGGATGTTATGGTTACAGTAACAAAGGAAGGTTATGTGAAACGTTCCAGTCTTCGTTCATTTTCGGCTTCCAATGGAGAGCCTCCTGGTATGAAAGAGACAGACCGGTTACTTCATTCCTTTGAAATAAACACAACGGATACGTTACTGTTATTTACGAAAAAGGGTTCCTATTTGTACTTGCCGGTTCACCAATTACCAGAAATCCGTTGGAAAGACAGTGGTCAGCATGTGGCTAACATCGTTTCCATGGATAATGATGATCAAATACTCACGGCTATGCCAATAAAAGAATTCTCAGAAGACCAATATTTGTTGTTTGCCACTAAGCAAGGAATGATAAAGCGCTCTGTTTTAGCCGATTATAAAGCGCAACGTAATTCGAAAGCATTGATGGCCGTCAAACTGAAAAAAGGCGATGAAGTGGTCTATGTAACCTTAACTGATGGAAGGCAAGATGTCTTTGTAGCTACCCATTTAGGTTACGGCCTTTGGTTTATTGAAGATGAAGTTAGTATTACTGGGCAACGTACTGCTGGAGTAAAGGCAATTAACTTAAAGAAGGATGATTTTGTTGTAAGTGCAATGGCATTCAGCCCATCCAAACAACCAAGGTTATTTTTAGTAACACAACGGGCTGCATACAAGAAGATGAAATTAACTGTCTTTGAAAAATCTACCCGAGCTAAACGGGGATTAGTAATGTTAAAGGAATTGAAACGTTATCCTCACCGTGTTGTATCTTTGCTGCCAGTGAGTAACAACGGCAAAGTGTGGCTAAAGAGTGAGAAAGGGACGATTGATGCCATTGATGTGAATAGCGTCCGCTCTAACGATCGCTATACAAACGGATCCTTCCTGTTTGATGCGACAGAAGCAGGTGAAGTGGCAGAAGTTTGGTACGAACCTGGAGAAAATGCACCAGACGAAGGAGCAGGGGATGAGGGGAAGTCAAAGGGAAGTTCTGAGGATAGTCTGAACTCCCCAGACATCGAAGTAGACCCAGATAACCCAACTTTATTTTAAACCTTAATATTGCTTTTTCATTGATATAATAATGAGGCTGTTGATTTTGGTTCTTACCAATTCAGCAGCTTTTTTTATGGTTGCAGCGTTCATATGGTATTAGGACAATACCCCTTGCTCATATAGTAATAAAGGACTCATTATAAGTAAGGAGGAGTGATAATGGAGCAATTTAGCAGGAAGAAAACATATCATCCATATGCCAGCCCGTTTGACCCATGTCCACCAATTAGGACAAAAACTTATTCGACCCCGCCCCATTTATATACGGGTTACCAACCGGAAAATCTTGAACAGTTTTCCCCCCGGGAAGCGTTGAAAGCCGGTACTCTTTGGAAAGTCTTCTATGACCCGTATTACGGACCAAGAGAAAAGGGGAGAGTTCTTATGAGTAAGCAGCTGCCAAAAGAGTTTTATACAATGATGGAAGAGCTACAGGCCATTGACTTTGTTCTCGTCGACCTTACTTTGTATCTCGATACGCACCCACATGACTATAATGCCATTCAACAGTTTAATGATTGTTCTCAGGCAAGAAGAAACTTAAAGAACAAGTTCGAGGAAAAATTCGGACCGCTTCAACAGTATGGTAACAGCTACAGCAATTACCCATGGAACTGGAACGACCCGCCATGGCCATGCAACTATAGCAATGAAGGGGGAGAATGACGATTGTGGATTTATGAGAAAAAAACTGCAATATCCAGTCAAAGTAAGGGAATGTAATCCACGACTTGCCAAATACTTAATTGAACAATACGGTGGAGCAGATGGGGAATTAGCCGCTGCACTCCGTTATTTAAATCAAAGGTACACGATTCCTGATAAGGTGATAGGGCTACTGACTGATATTGGTACAGAAGAATTTGCTCACTTGGAAATGATCGCTACAATGATTTATAAGCTTACAAAGGATGCCACCCCCGAACAGATCAAGGCAGCAGGCATAGAAGACCACTATGTAAATCATGATAGTGCATTGTTTTATCAAAATGCCAGTGGTGTTCCATTTACCGCTTCCTATATTCAGGCAAAGGGAGACCCCATTGCTGATTTGTATGAAGATATTGCAGCGGAAGAAAAGGCAAGGGCAACCTATCAATGGATTATTGATATGAGTGATGATCCTGATTTAAATGACGGACTTCGTTTTCTCCGTGAGAGGGAAATCATTCATTCTCAACGGTTCCGTGAGGCGGTAGAAATGCTGAAGGACGAGCGGGACAGAAAGAAAATATTTTAAAAATTGCTTTGTTAACATTTAATAATGCTAAAAATCAAAAGTTCACAGCATCTGCTGTGAACTTTTTTTGTATAAGATTGCCTTATCTTACAATAATAAACGATAGGAAGGGAGTGGCATCCGTGTTTAGTTTAAAAAAACTTGTTCAAAAAAAATTGATAAAGACCCACTCGCTAACTTATCATTCGTAAATCATTTGTCTAAGTATGTAGACGTCTATGCGGCCTTACCCACGTCTACAATCACAGTTAAAAACCAAATGAATGCCATCTTCACAGAAAACTATGATTATACGGAAAGGAATTTTCATTTAAAAAATAGCCGATCTGTTTATATTAGTTATTTTTCCGGACTCATTAAGCAGGATTTACTGGAGCAATCTGTGATTAAACCTTTGTTGGAAGCAGAATTTATTCCCACAGCACAGGAACTAGGGACAATTATTTCTGTTACACATTATGAGTCTGTAAAAACATGGAAAGATGCTGTGGCGGGAGTATTAGAAGGGAACGTTCTATTACATATTGATCAGTTGGACCCTGTTATCATTTTTTTGGCAAATAAAAAAGAGAGAAGCCCAAACGATCCGACGACCGATTATCAGGTTTATGGACCAAAGATGGGGTTTATTGAAGATGGGGAAGCCAACATTGCCATGCTCCGTCAATTTATTAAAGACCCACGCCTAAAAACAAGACAATATGACTTAGGAACCGTAAGTAATACGAAGGTTTCGGTTATTTATTTAGAGCAATATTGCGAGCAACAGGTGATTCACCATGTGGATACAAAACTAAAAACATTTGATAGGGAAAATCTTTTTAATTACGGAGAATTATCAAAATACCTGAATGAACACCCTTACTCTATTTTTCCTCAGACCAGTCTATCAGAAAGACCAGATAAAGTGGCTTATTCGTTATTGCAAGGGAAGATTATTTTATTTATCGATAATTCTACGTTTTGTGCCATCGCTCCCGTAACATTAATGGATATGATTGAAACGAGTGAAGACCAAGCCTTTTTAGGCAGATGGAATCTTTTATTTATTCGCTGCCTCAGACTAGTTTGTTTATTTTTAGGTACCACGCTACCTGCCCTGTATGTTTCGTTAGTGGCGTTTCAACCGGAACTCATTCCCACAACCCTTACCATCAGCGTAGCACAGGCACGGGTAAATATTCCCCTTCCTGCCACAGCTGAAGCGTTTTTAATGATGTTTGCTTTAGATGTATTAACGGAAGCAAGTATTCGTTTGCCTAGCTTTGTGGGCCAGACCATCGGTATTGTTGGCGGTCTAGTTATTGGACAAGCAGCAGTAGAAGCAGGACTTATTAGTAATACGATGGTTATTGTTATTGCTTTTACGGCCATCTGTATTTTTACCTTGCCATCATGGGAATTTGTTAACTCGTGGAGAATTACCCGCTATCTGCTTGTTTGTGCATCGGCACTATTAGGTTTGTATGGATTAGTATTAGCAACAGGTTTTTTATTGTTGCATCTATGTAAGATAGAGTCATTAAATAAACCATATATGTTTCCGTTTGCACCATTTGATAGAAAACGAGCAATGGCATTTTTATTCCCGAAGAGATGATGGTTTATGCTAAGGATGGGCGTTTATGACTAATCAATCACAACAGCAATCAAACATTGGAGCAGTTGAATTATTTACCTTTACGTATTGTGCCACCATCGCCATGGGCCTTGTGTTTTTGCCGTACATTTCTTCATTGGAGATCCGTACCGCTTGGATGAAGGTGGTTGTGGCCGTCATTCCTTATATATTGTTTCTTTTTTTATATAAAAAAGTGATAGATAAGCACCAAACAAGGGACATATTTAACCTATTTAAAAGCTTTACTTCCAAATGGATTTATTGCTTTGTCCTTTTATTGATCCTTGCTGGGTCCATGTACAGTTTATTTTTCATAACAAAAAGTTTGATTATAATTGTCCAAACCTTTTTGATGCAAGACACGGAGCAATGGATTATTGGAACGGCTTTTTTGTTAGTTGTTATGCTCTCTGTTTTTTATGGTATTAACGCTGTTTCTCGGATGACTGTGATTATTTTCTTCCACGAAATAATCTTATTTATTGCACTGTTCGCTTTATTGTTTTCAGAAGACTTTCGTTGGATCAATGTACCACCGGTTTTTGGTGTAGGTCCTTTAACCTTCTTAAAAAGTACTATCTCAGAATTAGCGCAATATGGAGGGATAGTTGTGTTGTTGGCGTTTTTGCCACATGTTAAAAAGGAGGTTAAAAGTTTTTCGCTCCATTTCTTTAAGCTTATTTTTTTATTATGTTAACGTTTTTTTTTAGTCTGTTTGGTCCCCCTTGGTTTATTTGGTTTTGATCAAACCTTAACGTTATTATCACCAGTAACATCTCTCATGCAAAGTGTACCTTCGCAAACAGGACTATTTGAAAGATTAGATTTGTTTTTTCTTACGGTTTGGATTATGTCCTTCTATAAAATCGGGTTAATTTTTGTGTGGTTTGCTAGTACGTTATTGAAAAAGCTGATCCCCCTAAAGCAAAAACAAAGGGGGGGCCATGTGGCAGTGGTATCTATTATCAACTATATTTTAGTGTTACTAACCCCAAGCATTACGACACTAGATTGGGAGCCTTATAATATTAGTACAATTACCTATTCATTACTCATTCCATTGATGATTTTTATGTATTTGCTTATTCGAAAAAAACAAGGAGAAAATCAACAATGATGAATCAAACCAAGTTCAAACTGCTGTTATGCTTTTTGATAATCCTTCTACATGGCTGCGGAACAGGGGCGAGGGAAATAGACCAACGAACGATGGTAATAGGAATGGGGATTGACTTCCTTGATGATCAATATGTAGTTTCCTTACAGGTACCAGTTATTACCCCGCAAGATGCAGCAGCTACTGGTACGGAATTTGAAACGATCACTGGAAAAGGTGATTCTGTTTGGGACGCCATATCGAATATAGAGGCATATACCCCAACCGTTTTGTTTTTTGGTCATTTAAAGGCTGTCATGATAGGGGAAACATTAGCTAAACAAGATTTAGGAAAGGTATTGGATTTACTTGACAGGCGAGCCCCGTTAGCCAATCAAGTATTTTTACTCATTATTAGAAAAAAGAATCGTGTAGAAGATTTTCTTAACCAAGAATCTTCATTAGTTTCGTTGCCTTCTTTATACATTGACCGTTTTTTTGAGGCAGATCAGAAGCTTTCCAGGACGAAAGAAGTACGGCTATTTCAGTTCAGGAGAGACACCTCCATGGTTTCCCAGTCAGGAGTTATTCCTTTTGCTTATTCGGAACCTGATAAGGATATTGTTATTGAAGACCTAGCAGTTTTTCAACAAGGGGAATTAGTTTGCGAACTTAATGGAAAAGAAGCTGGTGTCAGCTTACTATTAAAAAACAATAAGGTAGATAATATTAATTACACCACAGACGTGGAAGGGACAACGATTTCCGCCAGAATCTCTTCTGAGGTAGATTATACATTTCATAAAACTTATCCCGCAGAAATTACATTAAGCATTGATGGGAAAGGGGAGCTCATTTATGTATCTGACGAAACTTTCCGTACTTCGAAGGAAAACTTAGAGAAAGTAGCCGAAACATTAGAAAACGATTTAAAAGGTGAGGTAGAGCGGACATTGAAAAAAGTACAGGAAGTTAACGTGGATCCGTGGTTGATTGGGCACCGTTTATGGGTAAAGGACTTTGATTACTTTAAATCGTTAAACTGGGATGAGTCAGGATTTAAAGAGGCAGTATTTAATATAAATGTGGATGTGGAAATTGTCCAAACTGGGCAGCATGGAACATTGCAAAAAAAGAAAATAGGAAGGTAGAGATAGAAGGGAGGGGCATAGTCTAGCCCCTTAGCCTTTTATTCATCATTGGCACGATCCATTTTCCGTACTGCTTGCTCTAGCTCATTATTTGTTAAATGGGTGTAGATCATTGTCGTTTGCACTGAAGAGTGACCTAATTGCTTTCGTAACTTTGGAATATCGTTGTTTTCCAATTGATAACGGGTAGCAAAAGAATGGCGTAATTTATGAACAGAGAGGGCAGGCTTGCCAAATGCCTGGGCATACTTTTCCACCAGTTTTTCTATGGAACGTGCTGTTAGACGTCGAGTTGTACCTTTTGGTCCCATCGGTGCTGCCACAAACAACGCTTTAAAGCTTTTGTCTAGATCATACCGTTGCTTGCGAATCGTAATATATTCCTTTACATCTAAGAGGGCTTGCTCACTGAAATAAACGTATTGCTCTTTATTTCCTTTGCGCATCACACGGGCCGTGTGTTTCTTTACATCAATATCGTCTACATCTAACCCTACAACCTCTGATAAACGTAATCCAGAGCCAAGAATTAAGGAAATAATTGCCGTATCCCGTTCTCGGTTTTTTTGGTGAAAATTAACTATTTTTTTATTATCTTTATGGATGATGCCATATTCATAGGCTACAAACTGGCGGAAATCCTCGTATTCATCCCCACGGAGGATTTTGCCTTCCATACGGTTCGCCAGCGTTTCTTGATCTTCTTTTATTTTGTTTAATTCCACTTTGGCCATGACATTTCGTTTTAAATAGGGCTCTAAATTAGAAGTTTCTGCTATGTTTTGCAAGTAGTTGAATAGGGACTTTAAAGCGGAAAGTTTACGATTTACCGTTAGTTTTGAATTGTCTAACTGATATTCCAAAAAAGATAGGAAATCTTCCACTTGCTGCACCGTTAGTCGTTCTAATAACTCTAACGGAACATCTTTTCGGGATCCTTTGAAAAGACCTTCGGCTAATATCCAATCAAAAAAGATGATATAATCATGACAATAATTTAATAGTGATGCTGGTGAAAGTTTACGTTTTCGTTTATCTATGTATTCCACAACATACCAGGGGAGGGACCTGGATTTTTCTTCAATACGATCCATGTATTGTTTACGGGTTTCATTAGCCATTTTAATCAACTCCTTATAACCATTATATTCTACAGACTTTATTTCGTCAAATTTATATTTTACGTAATAATCTTTATTGCTATTATCCTTACTCACTTGTTGAATCACCTTCCCATCACACTTCTAGCAAAAAAAAATCCAACAATGCTCCCCTGTTGGATTTTATAATACATTCGTTTTTTTAAAGCAATTTCTTACTGTGTGTCGTCTAATGAATTGTTCCAGTAGACATTATTCTCGGCTCCACATGTACCGTAATTTTAGCTCGTGAGAAAATCTCATTCCATTCTTCCTTACTCCATTTTCCATTAAATTTTGCACGAAAGAAATCGCCAGCACCGATCGGGTCTACTCCTAATTCTTGAAATTGTTTCATTGTACGGGAGATAGATTTTTCTATTTGTTTACTTAACTTGTCTTCTAGCTCCTCCTTTTCCTTTTGAATGGATAAATCATAATCTCCTGTATAGTTGACCAATGCTCCAGAAATATAGAGATAAATATATAATTCTGGATTCTCAGGATTCCCATTTGTCTTAATGTCCCGTTTGGACCGAATAAAATTTAGGACAATACTGGACCCTTTTTTTGACCCATCACCGGGGAGTCTATAGGCGATATCCGATGTTTTTCGATTTCTTTTTATGCTTTCCACCATTTTGGCCTCTTCCCTTTCGATGGTAGAAACCATTTTATCTCCTTTAAAAATGGCTATTTTTGTTAGTTGGATTGAGTCATTAACCTCCTCTAAGTATGGTGCCATGGGGTCTGTTACACGGCTAGTAACATGGCGTATAAAGTGATGGTTCGTTGTGAAAGGACTGAATGCTGTAATAGTCATTGGAGTTAAAAGTTTATTTAAGTATCGGTTTATATTAGGCTTATCTTCATAGTCCTTTTTTAAAAGATCCTCTACCTTTCCTTTAACTACTGCTATATATGAATTTGTTCCAACCCTTGGATCTCGGTACATGTCTTCTAATACTTCCCAAACCCCTACTTCTCTTGCGAATTCTTCGCTGAATAATATAACTCGGAGCTGTGCTGTAGATAATTGTTTTTCAGAACGAGTGGATGCTTCCATTAATGCTCGGTGTGGCGTTTCAGCATCCACCGTAAACTTCTGTACATTTCTATCTACATCCTTTTCTGGTTGCGGCAAGGTTACAGTCACTTTCATCTTCCCTTCCTCCTCGCCAATATCAAAACCCATAATCCCAACCATTCCATAGTTTTCAATGGTTGGTTGTTCAAAGTCAGCAACACAACCTGATTGCATAATCGAAACGAATAAAAATATTTTTATAAGTTTTCTCATACAGATGCTTCCCTTCTGCTGTTGCCTTGCTTCCAATTTTTTATTTTATGAAGGAGAAATAAGAAAACTGGTAATAGGATGAGCCAGTATCCATAAAAGATGATCCATTTTTCGAAGAAAATGGTTTTATATTTCATGGGAATGGGACCTAATACAGTAAAAAGGGCAAGACCTGCAACGAGGATTAGATGCCTCGTTTTATTTTTGTGATTGCTAAATAAAGCGTCTAGCCCCTTTTTGGCAACCCATAAATAAAGGGCTGTTTTAGCTAAAACGAGCATGACATATAAGCTGATTCCCAATGTCTCAATTCTTTCCACATTCGATAGTTCCACAGCTTGAAACAAATTTAACATTGGATAAATAAGGTTCTCTAGCTGCCATCGAGAAAAATAAACGATTGCTACGGCGCAAATGAAGATTTTTATTGCTACTGAAATACCAATACCAATAGCTGCATGTTTGAATGCTTTCTTTTGATCAATAATATACGGGTAGAAAAACGAGATTAGCACAAAACCTAGAAAAAAGCTGAGAGCCTTCAAAAAAATGCTCCTATCCAATCGGCAAGACCTTCCTCGAACCTCGGTGGCCATAAATGATGTAAATTCGCATCGGCTAATGGCCAATTACTATAGTAGGTTAGCCATATAGTCAAGAAAAAACTGAGAATGGAAAACCTTGCGATGGATTTAATCCCTCCGTTTACAATAGCCACCATGACAAGGTACAAACTGATGGTAATGGATGTAATGGTATAGTCTGGCAACGTAACGGCTTGGACAATCCGAACGTAATATTGACTTTCGTTGGCTACTTGTAAGGTTGCGTAAATGAAAATCAATCCATTAATGACCTTGCCAAGGAATATCCCTAGAAGCTTTTCGTTTATGACAAACAAGGAACTAGTGGGATAGTTTGCTCCTAATGCCGTTATGGGCTTTAACAAGACGATAATAAGAAATGCAAAGAAAAGTAAGATGATCCACATATTATAAGCAATGTGCCGTAGAAAATGTGGCAATGAGAATAGGTAAATTCCTGAAATGCTACAAAACACTAAGAAAATCACATGGTATCGATTCAGTTTTTTGAATTTCCCTGTATCCATAGACTACTCCTCATCTAAAGGTCTAGTTAACTGTTTTTGGGCACGGGAGGTAGTGGATCTTGTTAAAATAAAGGTAACGGGAGCCCTAAGAAGGCTATTAAACAGATCCGTCCATTTTCTAGGAATGACTGGTGTCATAAATGGTGTTCCTAATGAAGTGAGATTGGATAAATGATTCATAAGCCAGGCGAAAAATATAAACTGCCCATACATGCCTAGGGTTCCAGCAGCTATGATGAATCCGTAACGGACAATTCGAATGGCATTACTCATGAGAAAATTAGGTGGTAAGAAGGATAATAAGGCAGAAACGGCAACAAGTACAATTAAGACATTACTGGCAAGCCCCGCTTCGACTGCTGCTGTTCCAATGACAATACCACCAACGATACCAATGGTCTGTCCAATTTTTGTGGGCATGCGTGCTCCTGCTTCCCGTAGTATTTCAATGACAATCTCAATAATTAGTACTTCTAGTATTGGTGGAAATGGTACTTGTGTTCTAGATTCAGACAACATATTCAGTAAGGTTGGCGGCAACATCTCAGGGTGAAATGTTAAAACCGATACGTACGTTGATGTCAACAAAATGGAGACAAGAAAGCCTCCCATTCGAATACAGCGAAGAAGAGTTGCCGTTGACCAACGATTATAAAAGTCTTCCGGACTTGTAAACATTTCAAAAAAAGTACCTGGTAGAATAGCCGCCTCTGGACTTCCGTTAATCATAATCAGGATTCTTCCGTCCAATAAGGCTTCTGTTGCCCTGTCAGTACGGACCGTAATTCCATGCTGTGGAAAAGGTGAGAAAGGTTTGTCCTCTAGCAATTGCTTGAAGACTGGCATTCCTATAAATCCTTGATATTTAATGTTCGTTACCCGATGGATGACCCGTTCAACATTTTCCTTATTTGCGATATTTTCTATATACAATACGGCAACGGCATCCCTCGTTTCTGTCCCTGTTTCAAAAATTCTTGTTTTTAAATTAGGATTACGTATCCTCCGTTTAACTAAGGATAGGTTTCCTATTAACGATTCAATGAAGGATTCTTGAGGTCCAAGCACCGTTGTCTCTGTTTCTGGTGCAGTAATGGAACGGTTTTCTACACTGTAAGTATTTACAGTTAATACAAAGTCCCTTTCCAAAAAATATAACGCCGTGAAGCCGCTTAAAATATCATGGATTAATGTTTGCAGCTGGTTCATATCTGCAAGGGTGCTAGTCTTCAAAACCTTCTCTGGATTCTCCCCTTCTTTTAACAGGTTTAAAGGAGTAAGTACAAATTCTTGAAGAGTGCTCGCTGTAACAATTGTATTCACATACAATAAATAAACGGTTTCTTCGTTTACGTTTATCTTTTTCATAACAAAGTCATCAATATTTGCTAGATGTTCCTTGATGGCATCTAAGCTGACTTTCTCCGTTATTGTTTCGTCTATTGGTGCTGGATCTGTTTGTGTTTGCTGTACAGACTTTTTGACTTTCTTATTTAACCAATCTCGAAGCAATGAACAACACCTCAACAGATTCACAAATTTAATCTACTTTTGAACCGCTCGATTTAGAGCTTGTTTAGTTAGTGCAATGGCTTCACCGTGCTTCTCCCTTGGTAGTAAAAGCTCAATCCTATCAAAGATTTTGTGGCTGCGTACATCGTTATGTTTCCAAAGAGAAGGCTTTAAAACCTCCCAAATTGAACTTAGAAACTCTATTATTAAGTTGCTTCAAATCAATTTTCTTTATACAAAAATAACCAACATGTGATCATTGCAACTATTTACTACCGTTACTTCGTGACTTTTTCATATAATATAAAAATAGGCTGTACCAATTAGGTACGCCTATTAGATAGTTCAGCCTTTAAATTCATTCATTCTAGCAAAGAACTGTTGGAGAAACTCGTAAAATAATTTTTCCGTAGGTAGAAGTTCCCTGCCTTTAGCAGTTATGACACCAACGGTACGAGTAACATTTGGTTCGATCAACGGTATTTTAACGGTCGACCTTGGTAAACTGTCTACTAATGTCACTTCAGGCATCAATGTGACCCCTAAACCAGCAGAAACTAGCCCCTTTAATGCATCTATGTCGTCTCCCTCAAAGGCCACATGAGGAGAAAAGCCCAATTGCTTGCAGGCATCAACAACAATATGACGAAAAACGAAGCCTTCAGGAAGGAGAACAAAAGGATCGTTCATTAATTCCCTTAACTTAATAAATTCTCTATTTGCAAGGGGATGATGGATGGGAAGGAGTGCTACAACATCTTCTGTAAATAAAATTCTTCGGTTAACTTTTGGTTCCTGCATTGGCACAGGTCCAATAAGCGCCATATTGAAATCTCCTTTTACGACTAAATCTACTAGGTCGTGATATAGGGCTTGTTTTAATTGGAATTTCGCATTTGGAAACTTTGTACGGAAGGCGGAGATGGCTGTTGGTAGCGTATAGGCTGCAAGACTGATGGGGAACGCGATCCTCACAGTACCTTTCTCTGGTTCTAAATACTCCTTGACTTCCCTGGCTGCATCATCGATGACATTTATTGCATGTTTAATACGATGTAAAAATATTTTCCGATGGGAGTCAACTTTACCCTTCTCCCCTCTCGAATAAATAAATCTACACCCAACTCTTTTTCTAGGTTGAAAATTTGTCTGCTGACAGCTGATTGGGCGACGTGGAGTGCCTCTGCTGCTTCCGTAACATGTTCTCGATTGGCAACTTCTATAAAGTATTTTATTTGTCGAATTTCCACGTTTCTAACCCCTTTTCTTTATTCATCTAAAAAAAGCATGAAAACAATCGATTTTTAGTATTGTTTAGATCATTTCTTTGATTATAAAATAAAACATAGGAAAAAATCTAACAAATTGGAATTCTTTTTTAATATTTCAATTTCAATATACTGATAGCAGGAGGCGGTTGTGGCTAATGAAAACGTTAGAAAGAGTAGAGCATTCCAGTCAGAGTATAGCTAAGGAGTACGTTAATCAAGTATTTGAAACGGTAAAACAGCGAAACCCTAATGAGCCTGAATTTCATCAGGCAGTGAAAGAAGTGTTTGATTCGTTAGTTCCTGTGTTGGCAAAGCATCCTCACTACATAAAACAGGCTGTACTAGAGCGTGTTGTTGAGCCGGAAAGGGTTATTTCGTTTCGGGTTCCATGGGTGGATGATCAAGGAAACGTGAAAGTCAACCGGGGATTTCGCGTTCAATATAATGGCGCATTAGGTCCCTACAAAGGTGGTTTACGCTTTCACCCTTCCGTTAACGGAGCATTATAAGTTTTTAGGCTTTGAACAAATTTTTAAAAATGCATTAACTGGTCAGCCTATTGGTGGAGGAAAAGGCGGATCGGATTTTGATCCGAAAGGAAAATCAGACACAGAAATTATGCGTTTCACCCAAAGTTTTATGTCGGAATTAGGTAAATACATTGGTCCTGATGTGGATGTACCTGCAGGGGATATTGGTGTGGGAGCAAGAGAAATTGGCTTTATGTTCGGTCAGTACAAAAAGATGCGTGGTGCCTTTGAAGCTGGTGTTTTAACAGGAAAAGGTATTGGTTACGGTGGAAGTTTAGGCCGTAAGGAAGCTACAGGCTACGGTACCGTTTATTTTGTAAATGAAATGTTAAAAGATAAAGGGTTAAGTTTTCAAGGCAGTACTGTCGTTGTATCAGGTTCTGGGAATGTGTCTATCTACGCCATGGAAAAGGCGATGGAGCTAGGTGCAAAGGTGGTTGCCTGCAGTGATTCCAACGGGTATGTGTACGATCAGGATGGAATAAACCTTGATACGGTTAAGCGCCTTAAGGAAGTGGAAGGCAAGCGGATAAAAGAATATATTACGGAACACAGCCATGCTCATTACTTTGAGGGTTGTGAAGGAATTTGGTCTATTCCGTGTGACATTGCACTCCCTTGTGCTACGCAAAATGAAATTGGCATGATTGCGGCAAAAATTTTAGTTTCTAACGGTGTCAAAGCTGTCGGTGAAGGGGCCAATATGCCGTCAACGTTGGAAGCCATTGATATATTCTTAGGAAACAATATCTTATTTGCTCCAGCAAAAGCTGCAAATGCAGGCGGTGTATCCGTGTCAGCGTTAGAAATGGCTCAAAATAGTATGAGACTGTCATGGTCATTAGAAGAAGTAGACGAAAAGCTCCAAGGGATAATGAAAAACATTTATCGTGACAGTATGAAAGCTGCAGACGAATACGATGCTCCAGGAAATCTAGTAGTAGGGTCTAATATTGCTGGTTTCGTGAAAGTAGCAGATGCCATGATTGCACAAGGTGTGGTTTAATAGCTTTATTTAAACGAAAGGCTCTGTTAGTGGATAATGTTGATTTTGGATATACGTTGATTATGCGAAAGGAGCGAGACTCCTCGAAAATGCTTACACATTTTCTTCGTGCGTGGGCCATTTCGAGGAAGCATCTCAAAGTCCTGCGGGAAAAGCAACAGCTAAGAGCATACGCTTCTTGAGTTGGCTACGATTTGTCTCGACGCATTTGCTACAATGCGATACTAGCAGAGGAAGAGACAGAAGACCCCGCAGGGACGAGGAGGCTGAAGCGTTGCCCGCGGAAAGCGAGCTCCTGTAGCATAAATCAACAACAAAGACTAACAGAGCTAATTAATAAAAGAGTGCTAGGCGATTTTTCAGGATCACCTTTTGCGTGTTTTTTCAGAGTAACACCTTTTCAAGAATTCGTTTCTTACTGGATTAGTTAAAGTGTGCTTAAAACCAAAAAACTCAAACAATTAAAATGCGGCTGAGTTAGACTAGTATCTAAGTTAGTCCTTACTACACTATACTAATAGACTTTCAACCTCCATTACTCTTCACACTAAAGTCAGCCCAACTCCTACCTCACCTTATTAAACATAAATTCCTTCTTTTAACAATTAATTAACTGAGCTAGTTAAAGAACAGTTGATCAATTTGTTATTTTTATATAAAAATTTGTCATAAATAACTACAAGTGCGAATGAACTATATTGTTAGCCTTGTTTAGGGAGTTTTGTATATGGATACAAAAATTTGACGGGTGTCACAAGGGAGTCGTTAAGGAGGTGGGGCATTTTCATGAATGTTAAGAATAACTACTAGTGGAGAAAAAGATCATTTATTATAGGATATTTTGAGAAATAGCCAAGAGTAACAATTATTATGATTACCAAAAGCAATATAGCCAAAAAATCACAAACCCTATATTAAAAAACAAGTCCATAAATTGTAAGGTGATCAATTATATCTTAAAATTGCGGATAAAAGATTATTTTAAAATAAAATTATAAAAAAAGTAACGAATGCTATAAAATTCTCAATAGTAATAAGGCAAAAATGATGGAAATAGTTTCTAAAAAAACAAAGCTAACAAAAATGAAATTATATATTTTACAAGTAAAAATAGAATCCAGAAACACGAAAAACAAATAAATAACATTATAAACTTAAAAACTTTTAAAAAAGTGTTATTTGCACAAGGAAAAGTCATTAAATAGACACATTAAACAAACATACTAAATATAAATGTTTACTTAATGGCCCTGTTATAGTCCGTTTTATCATCCTGTTATAGTCGAATAATGAAGAAATAATTTGTTAAACCCTTAACAAACAAGAGGTGTCGATATAATAGAAGAAAGTGTCACTATATTTTTACCGCAAACAAAATAATACAGATAAAATACAATTTTTTCCAATCTAAATAAACAGCTATAAAAAACAGCCATAACACAAACTAATAATAAAAAATTAATTTATTATAACTTAAGAATTATTATTAAATATAGTTAGTTATTAAAAATCAATTCAACCCTTATATACCAATGGTTTTACCGTGTGTATGTATATTATAAAACAGTAAACACTATTAACATTGTTATAATATTAAATAACTGAGAATTTCCAATAATATAGACAGTAAAACGGGCAGTTTGTTATAATTTTAATTGGGTGTTCATGTAAAACAGATCATTAAGAGAGGGGAGTGAATGTATGGGGCTGGGAGTCTATTTTGATAACTACATTTATGTGTTATTATTCATGACTTTAGGTGTTGCACTACCGGTGGTAGCGCTGACATTCGGACGTTTAGTGCGTCCAAATAACCCATATCCTGAAAAGCTTACAAGCTATGAAAGCGGTATTGCTCCAACAGGTGATGCGCAAGTTAGGTATCATGTAGCCTACTATATCGTGGCTATTGAGTTCGTCATTTTTGACGTTGAAACCGTTTTCTTATACCCGTGGGCCGTTGCGCTAGGTCATCTCGGCTGGGTAGGTCTTAACATTGGCTTAATCTTTATCGCCATACTAGGGTTAGGACTTGCATATTCTTGGAAAAAGAAGGTGCTAGAATGGAACTAAAAGGATTTCGTGAAACAGAACATTATGATCCTCGAATCATGGAGGATGTACAAAAAAGTGTCTTTTTTACTAAGCTGGAACAACTAAAGGCATGGTCCCGTACGAGATCGCTATGGACATTAACCTTCGGACTTGCATGCTGTGCCATTGAAATGATGAGTACTGGTGGTGCGAGATACGACTTTGACCGTTTTGGTGTTATTTTCCGAGCTTCACCTAGACACGCAGACGTCATGATCGTTGCTGGAACTGTAACAGCTAAAATGGCACCAGTATTAAGAACTTTATACGATCAAATGCCTGAACCAAAGTACGTAATTTCCATGGGTTCATGTGCAACATGTGGTGGTCCGTACAAAGAATCGTACAGCGTATTAAACGGTGTGGACCGTATTGTACCTGTAGATGTATACGTGCCAGGGTGTCCTCCAACTCCACCTGCATTAATTGACGGTGTAGAGATGCTTCGTAAAAAGATTCGTGCTGAAGCTAAGGGAGAGAAGGTGACACAAGCATGAGCCAAGAAACCTTAGATTTAATTATTAAAAAGGTAGACGGCTTCCTCGGTGAAGAAATCCTCGGTAAACAACCGGAACCGGAACCAGAACCGGAGCCAGAAGAGGAACCGAAAGAAGAAGCTGATTCAGATGACCCGAAAGCAAAGGCAAGAGCTGCACGTGCTAAAAAAGCAGCCGCTGCTAAGAAAGACGAAGGTCCTGAAAAGCTTGCTCGTCTAAATTTTGGCGATCCAATGATTGTGCTCACAAGTGAGCAATGGACAGTTGAATTAGCCCAACTCCTGAAGGACGACGAGGAAATGCAATTTGATTTCCTTTCCTGTGTAACTGGCGTCGACTATGAGGAGCATATGGAAGTAGTCTACAACTTATATTCTACTACGAAAAATCAGTATTTGTATGTGAAAGTGCGAACATCTCGTGACAATCCATCGGTTGTTTCGGTAGATTCCGTATGGAAAGCAGCAGATTATATGGAGCGAGAGATTTATGACTTACTAGGGATTGATTTCCCTGGCCATTGGAACTTAAAGAGAATTCTTTTAGATGACGGCTGGGAAGGTCATCCGTTAAGGAAAGATTACATTACTGACAAAAAAGCTCTTGGATTGGATTAGGGGGTGCTGAACGGATGTCAATAAAGACGGAAACGATGACATTAAATATGGGTCCACAACACCCTAGTACACACGGCGTATTCCGATTACTCGTGGAAGTAGACGGGGAAACGATTACGAAAGCCGAACCAATCATGGGTTATTTACATCGTGGATCAGAAAAGCTAGCAGAAGGATTTGCATACTCACAGTTTATTCCGTATACGGATAGGCTCGACTATATGAATGCCATGACAAACAACTACGTTTACTGTGCGTCTGTAGAGAAATTACTAGAGTGGGAGATACCTGAGAGAGCAGAATACTTAAGGGTAATCACTATGGAAATTAATCGAATGGCCAGTCACCTTGTTTGGTGGGGGACGTATTTACTTGATATTGGTGCACTAAGTCCGTTCTTATACGCTTTCCGCGACCGTGAGACTTGTTTAGATTTACTAAATGAAATCAGCGGAGCGAGAATGACGTTTAACTATCACAGAATCGGCGGCGTCAAATGGGATGCTCCTGATGGCTGGATAGAAAAAGTTAAGGAAAAATGTAAAGAACTTCGTGAAAACTTCCAAGAGTACGACAGGCTTGTAACTGGAAATGAAATTTTCCAAGCTCGTACCATCGGTGTTGGAAAATTAACGAAGGAGCAGGTAATTAACTGGGGTCTGTCAGGACCAATTGCTCGTGCTTCTGGAGTAGATATTGATATAAGAAAAACGGAACCGTATTCCATTTATGATCGCTTTGATTTTAATGTTCCAACAAGCGACGTGGGTGACGTGTTTGCCCGTTATCAAGTAAGGATTGCGGAACTGTATGAATCCTTGAAAATCATTGAGCAGGCATGTGAACAAATTCCTGAAGGTGACATTATTCATAAAAAAGGTGCACGCCTTATGATGATCAAACCACCTGCTGGTGAAGCGTATTTCCGTGCGGAAGCTTCTAAAGGTGAAATCGGTGTATATGCCATCAGTAACGGAAAAAACAAACCGTACCGAGTGAAGCTTAGAAGGCCGTCTTTTGTTAATGTTTCCATATTACAGGATATTCTTGTAGGTAATAGTATTCAAGATTTAGTCGCAATCTTCGGTAGCCTTGATATCGTGCTTGGGGAGGTGGATGCGTAATGGACTTCCTAATGATGGTATTTTATTCCGTAACTATTTTAGGTCTTATGTTAGGTGGGGTTACGTTTTCCATTCTCTTTGAACGTAAGGTTATCGGGTACATGCAAATGCGACCTGGACCTAACCGGTGGGGACCATGGGGGATTTTTACAACTATTGCTGACGTAATGAAGCTCCTAATGAAAGAGGATGTTATTCCTCGACAAGCAGATCGTCCCATCTTTGTGTTAGCACCAGTTATTGCTTTCGCTCCTGCCTTTACGGTTTATGCCGTTATTTCTTGGAGTGACACGATTTACGCTGCTGACCTAAATATAGGTGTCCTTTATTTCTTAGGGGTTTCATCCATGACCATGCTTGGCGTATTAATGGGTGGTTGGAGCTCTAACAACAAGTATTCTTTACTTGGTTCCATCCGTGGTGTCGCTCAAATGATCAGTTATGAGCTTCCACTAGTACTCTCTATTTTAGGTATTGTTATTTTAGTAGGATCCTTAAATCTTAGAGATATTGTTTACTTCCAAGCAGAAATAGGAATGTGGTTTATCATTCCACAGTTCTTGGCGTTTATCATTTATATGATTTCCGCCATTGCCGAGTTGAACCGATCTCCATTTGACTTACCTGAGGCTGAGTCAGAGTTAGTGTCGGGGTACCATACGGAATATTCAGGATTTAGATATGCTTTCTTCATGTTAGCTGAGTACACGTATGCGATTGCTATTGCAGCATTTGCAACAACGCTATTCTTGGGTGGTTGGTTAGGTCCAGCCTTTTTACCGGGAGTCGTTTGGTTCCTATTAAAAATGTGTATCTTTATGTTCATCTGGTTCTGGTTACGCGCAACATTACCGCGTGCCCGCGTAAGCCATTTGATGCAGTTTGGCTGGAAGGTACTCATCCCGTTAGCGTTATTGAACATTGTAATTACAGCGATTATTAAAGTGTGGATGGGGTGGTAAAATGTTTCGATTATTAAAAGGATTCGGTATAACCTTTAACTACTTCATGAAAAAGAAAATCACCATCCAGTACCCTGATGAGGAAGTGGCTATGCCGGCGCGTTTTCGCGGAATCCACCGATTTTTCCCAGATAAATGTATCGTTTGTAACCTGTGTGTGCAAGCGTGCCCGACGGATGTTATTACGTTAACTGGGAAAAAGTCAGAAGAAAATCCGAAGAAAAAAGTTATCGATACGTATAACATCGATTTCCAGGGTTGTATTTTATGTGATTTTTGTACCGAGGTATGTCCTACCGATGCTATCGTAATGACCGCTCGCTACGATAATTTAGGTTCTTATAATCGTGCTGAGCAGTTTAAAGATATTCATTGGTTAAGTGATAACCATATTTACGGTTATTATGAAGAATCAGAAGCTGCACCAGAAGTGGGAGAAAGAGGTGAGCGCAAGTGAGTACGCAAATGATCTTCTTTCTATTACTAGCGTTCATTGCCATTGCTGGAGCGGTGTTAGTACTTCAATTAAAAAAGATCTCTCACCGAATTGTGTCCATGTTCTTTACGTTCTTCGCAACAGCAGGACTTTACTTCCTGCTTGGGGCAGAATTTATTGGGATCATTCAAATTATTGTCTATGCCGGTGCCGTAACGATTCTATTCATCTTCGGTATGATGATGACAGAGCACCGCAATGTAACATTTAATCATCACCCAAGAAAGTGGCACCGTATCCTAAGCTTTGTTGGTGTAGGTACTCTCTTAGGGTTAATGCTTTATGGAATTTCAACACTAGAAAACCTTCCATCGAATGAACAGTACATTGGTACGGCGGAGGATATTGGTATTTTGCTTTATGGCCACTATGCCATCGCAATTATTGGAATGGGCTTCTTGCTTACAGCTGCTCTTATTGGAGCGATCGTTATTGCACGGAAGGAGGCGGAATAAATGGTCCATGTTTCCTTTTTTCTAGCCTTAGCAGCCATTCTTTTCTGTATTGGACTGTATGGGGTTTTAACTAGAAGACATTTAGTTATCGTGCTTGTCTGTGTGGAATTGATGCTTATGGCTGTAGGGATTAACTTAGTTGCCTTCTCTGCCATTGGACCAGTCGCCGATGTAACAGGTCAAGTGTTTACACTCTTTGTCATCTCAGTAGCAGCAGCAGAGGTCGCTGTCGGATTGGCGATTTTAATAGCCCTTTATCGTAACAGGGAGTCCATTGACGTTATTAAGCATGACTTGTTGCGCTGGTAAAACGTTATTGGTTAGCTGACAATTGGTTGAGCGACTATTCGCTCGGAACCTTCTATACGACCAATAAAAAGAAACAGATTAATTGAGGAAAAGGTGATGGTATGATACAAAGTGCCTGGTTAATACCGGTTTTTCCACTGATCGCCTTCATCATCCTGTTATTCGTCGGGAGATATCTTAAAGAGAAATCTGCTTATGTTGGAATAACAGCAATGGCTCTGTCGTTCATACTAGCTGTACTTGTCTTGTTTGAACGCATTGGTGGGAATACAGAAGCATACACGTTAAATTGGATAAATTTTGGAGAGTTTACAATCTCCATGGGGTACGAAGTAACGGCATTGAACGCCATGATGCTTATTGTAGTAACCTTAGTAAGTTTACTCGTACACATATTCTCAAGATCGTATATGCATGAAGATCATCGAATAAATGTTTTCTATTCCTATTTAGGATTATTCTCGTTCTCCATGCTAGGTTTGGTGCTAGCGCCAAACGTATTACAGCTCTTTATTTTCTGGGAGTTAGTAGGTTTATGTTCTTACTTACTCGTTGGATTCTGGTACTTTAAGCCAGAAGCAGCTGCGGCTGCGAAGAAAGCCTTCTTAACCACGAGAATTGGGGACGTTGGTTTACTTATCGGTTTAGTCCTTCTATTCAACG
The DNA here is from genome assembly GCA_021208645.1 of Bacillus sp. (in: firmicutes). Taxonomy (GTDB): domain Bacteria; phylum Bacillota; class Bacilli; order Bacillales; family Salisediminibacteriaceae; genus Evansella. The sequence goes on from JAJOJL010000044.1 coordinate 46,189, forward strand.
CAACAGGCAGCTTCGAATACGAAGCAATGTTTGCAGCTCTTGAAGCAGGACTACTGAACGGTACTATTAGTGAAACGTTAGTGACTGTCATGGCCATCTGTATCTTCCTTGGAGCAGTTGGTAAATCGGCACAATTCCCGCTTCACGTCTGGTTACCAGATGCCATGGAAGGTCCGACACCAGTTTCTGCGTTAATCCACGCTGCAACAATGGTTGCTGCAGGGGTATACTTAGTTGGTGTTATGTATCCATTGTTCCTAGCATCTGCTACAGCCATGACAATTGTAGCTTATGTTGGTGCCATAACGGCAATTTTTGCTGCGACAATCGCATTAGTTAATACAGATATAAAACGGATCTTAGCTTATTCCACAGTCAGTCAACTTGGTCTTATGATTTTAGCTCTTGGTACTGGTGGATATGTAGCAGGGTTGTTCCACCTTATGACACACGCATTCTTTAAAGCTCTTTTATTCTTAGGTGCAGGTAGTGTAATTTTTGCTCTCCATCACCGTCAGGATATTCGGGAAATGGGTGGACTATGGAGCAGAATGAAAATCACTTCTATTACCTTCCTAATTGGTGCGTTGGCGATTGCCGGGGTTCCTCCATTAGCAGGGTTCTGGAGTAAGGAAGTTGTACTTGCCGCTGCTTGGTATGGTGGAGATATTTTCTTATTCATCATAGCAGTAGTGACATCATTGTTAACGGCATTTTATATGTTCCGCCTCTTCTTCAAAGCTTTTACTGGGGAGTTTAGAGGTGACCATGAGCCTCATGGAGAAAATACGAAGCTTATGACACTACCACTTGTAGTGTTGGCATTCCTTGCCATAACTGCAGGTTTCGTTAACACACCATTGGTTTCTGGTTAGAAGACTTCTTAACTGCAGGCTTAAATGTAGGCTATCAAGCTCACGGTGATATGTGGTTAATCTTTGTATCACTTGCTATTGCCGTAACTGGTATTGGTCTTGCTTGGTTAATGTACTATAAAAAATCAATTCCAGAGGATGCCTTATCTAGTAAGTTTCCTGGAGTTCACAAGCTTCTATTGAACAAGTATTACATGGATGAATTGTACTTAAAAGCTTTTGTACAGCCAACAGTAGCTATCGGTAAGTTCTTCTGGGAAATGGACAGAAATATTATCGACGGCATCGTAAACTTTGTTGGCCGTGCCACACGCAGTTCTGGACGTACTTTTGCGAAGCGCCATGATGGACAGTTGCAAACTTACGGCCTTGTTACCATCATCGGAGGTCTCGCAGTCATCGCAGTTGCCTTCGTGCTAGGGGGGTATTTCGGATGATTGGAAACATACTTTCATGGCTGATCTTTTTGCCATTGGCCGGAGCTCTGTTGATCTTAACGATCCCAAAAGAAAACAAGAACGTTATTCGCTCCATCGCAGCAGGAACGTCGATCATCGCCTTGCTTGTATCCCTCATCCTATGGGGAGCCTTTGATCGATCTACTGCCGGATTACAGTTTTACCAAGCGATTCCTTGGTTAAACTTCGATTTCTTCGCCATTTACTATGAAGTTGGTATTGATGGATTGTCTGTACCGCTTGTTGTATTAACGACAATCGTTACGACGCTGGCGATTTTTGCATCGTTTACGATCAACAATCGAGTGAAAGAATTTTACGTTTGGACACTTGTTTTATTAACAGGTATGCTTGGAGTTTTTGTTGCATTAGATATGTTCTTATTCTTCCTGTTTTTCGAGCTTACTCTTATCCCTATGTTCTTCATCATCGGGATTTGGGGCGGAAAAGAGAGAGGATACGCTTCCTTCAAGTTCCTTTTGTATACAGGACTTGGATCAGCAATCATGTTCTTAGCCTTCATTGCCATGGCCGTTAAAGGGGCAGCAGCAGTGGGGTACCAGTATTTCACGTTCAGCATTCCAATGCTTGCTGAAATTTATGCTAACCCTGAAGTGGCAGATGTGCTCACATCAGGAGTAAGGGCAGCTTTGTTCTTGGCATTGTTTATTGCCTTTGCAGTAAAACTACCAATCTTCCCGTTCCATACGTGGCTTCCTAACGCCCACGTAGAGGCACCAACTGCAGCTTCCATGATCTTAGCAGGTGTGTTATTGAAAATGGGTGGATACGGTTTAATTCGTGTAGGTATCGGAATTTTGCCGGATCAAGCAGCACGATTTGCAATGTTAATTGCAATTCTAGGGGTTATTAACATCATTTACGGTGCGTTACTGGCCCTTGTACAAACGGATTTAAAGCGCCTAGTTGCTTTCTCAAGTATCAGCCATATGGGTATCGTTCTCGTCGGGATCGCTTCCTTCACGGCTGCAGGTATTCAAGGAGCAATTTTCCAACTTGTCTCCCACGGATTCATTTCGGCATTACTGTTCTTTATGGTAGGTGCCCTTTATGAACGTACGAAGACAAGAACCATCTCCGAGCTTGGTGGATTATCCAAGTCCGTACCGATTCTTGCAGGGTTCACGTTAGCAGCAGCAATGGCATCGGTTGGTCTACCTGGGTTATCAGGATTCGTAAGTGAATTATTAGCTTTCATTGGTGTCTTTGGTGCCGATGCAGCGATTCTCCCAGGTGCGAAGGTGATCGGGGTTATAGCAGGTCTTGGTATTATCCTAACAGCAGCTTACTTGCTGTGGGCTGTTCAACGCACAACATTTGGTCAATTGAACGACAAATATAAAGAATTACAAGATGCGCGTCCATTGGAGTACATTCCTATGATAGGGTTGCTCGGATTCAGTATACTGATCGGAGTTTATCCATACATCTTAAGTGACGTGATTAACGTAACAGTACTAGACATCTTGTCAAAGATAGGGGGTTAAAGACATGACGTCAGCTATTGATGGATTATCAGCTTTTAATGCAGACTGGTCTTTAATGACTCCGGAAATCGTTTTAGCAGTTCTTGCATTAGTAATATTCACGATCGACTTTATGACTGGAGTCCATGGGAAAAAACCTTTCCTTGGTCGTCTCAGCATCGTTACCCTATTGATTACGGCAGTGTTAGTACTGTTTACAAATAGTAGTGGAGGGTCCATTGCCCATATTTTTGTGGTTGATTCCTTCGCGATGGTCTTTAAGTTAATCATTCTATTAGGTGTAGCGTTAGTCATTGGGATCAGCATGTATTATTTAGATAAAAACGAAGATGTTTATCAAGGGGAATATTATTCATTAATGCTTTTTGCTACCCTTGGTGCAATGCTCATGGTTTCTTCTGCAGACTTAATTACATTGTTTGTAGGTTTAGAAATCCTTAGTATTTCATCTTACTGTTTAGCTGCATTCAAAAAACATAACCGTAAATCCACAGAGGGTGCCATTAAATATGTGGTACTCGGTGGAACAGCATCTGCTTTCATCCTTTACGGTATGAGTTTCTTGTATGGGTTAACAGGGACGACAAGTATTGTAGAAATTAGTGGAGCACTCGGAAACTTGTATGCAGATTACCCGTTCGTAATCATCATGAGTATTTTGTTCATGTTAGCCGGGTTTGGTTTCAAAATCTCTGCCGTACCATTCCACATGTGGGCGCCAGATGTATATGAAGGAGCACCGACTCCAGTTACAGCCTTCTTATCAGTTGTATCGAAGCTTGCTGGATTTGCCATCATTATTCGAGTATTCTTCGTTACATTTGGTGGTGTCTATGATGAGTGGAAATTCGTCTTGGCGATTATTGCTGCCATTACGATGATTGTTGGTAGCCTTGTTGCTCTTACCCAGAAAAATGTCAAGCGACTTATGGCATACTCTGGTGTGGCACAAGCAGGTTATTTACTTGTACCACTTGCAACGCTTCCGTTAGGAACTGGCACGCCAGTATTTAACCCAATTAATATGGTAGCTTTCTACGGTATTGCCTATGTGGCCATGACGTTAGGGGCATTTGCCATCATTACATTAGTAACAGAAGAGTCAAAGAAAGAAGATATAACTGCCTTTACTGGTTTATGGCAACGTTCGCCGTATATGGCCGTAGCCATGTCCATCTTCCTGTTCTCATTGGCAGGACTGCCAATTACAGCAGGTTTTGTTGGTAAAGCGTATATCTTTGTTGGCGCCATCTCTGGAGGTGCCTTGTGGCTTGCAGCGATCATGTTTGCAGCAAGTATCGTATCCTTCTATTACTACTTCGGCATCGTGAAGCAAATGTTTATGCGTGATGCAGAGGCTGAAGAGAAGGAATTGAAAGTTCCAGTATTCCTTTCTTCCATCGTGACTATAACGGTAGCAGTAACAGTTATCCTAGGTTTCTTCCCAGGTGTAATTATGAACTGGCTCCGTAGTCTAGTTTGGATGGGATGGTTCTAACAGTATAAGAAATTAGTTCCATAACGGACATAAATCTACCTCTTTCACCGGATCTTACATTAAAAGTAAGTGTTTGGTGGAAGAGGCTTTTTTATGTAAAGGCAAGGTAAGCGTCCGCTTATAGCGATCACAGCTTATGTGAAAAATCGAGTTATTAACTTTTTTAAAATAGGGTATGTAATGTTAAGAAGATTTTCCAGTTTGTAGTGGGAAACTCTTCAATAGAACACTAAATCGTAGTTGTAACTAAATTGAAAGGTGGTGTAACGAAAGTACTAATTTGTAATACTTTTGTAATATTATGTGAATGAAATAAGCATTTTACACGTAAATATAGTAGTAAGTTATTTAATTTCAGTGCGAAAGGCAATAAAATACTATCCTGAATTAACTGTTTCCAAACTTAACCATAGGAAATTAGCGTAAATAAAGGTTTTTTTCCAAAAAAAGAAATAGCAATTTTCATCATAATTCGCTATTATTAACATTGTGGCCAAATAATTTTCTCGTAATAAAAACAAGGGAATATATGGTTATTGGACAAGTTTAATTAAGAAAACAAAAACTGTCATCGTAAAATGTGTTTGGAGGTAATAACATGTTGCAGAATTTGGGGCAACAAGCACTGTTAAGTATTTTTGTTTATTTAATGGTATTAACGATTGTTTGGTGGTCCATATCCTCTTTTAAAATGGACTTATTTGTGAAAGATCCAGATGATCCAAAGGCAAAGGTACTTGTCATCCTTATTGTCGTTGCCTTAACACATTTAGTTAGCAGTTTCTTGTTAGATTATTTAAATTGGTCCCTATTGTTAAGACACTTATTTTAAAAACTGACGTCTAATGAAAAGAAGAGTTAATCGTAATTTGAAAGCGATAAATTCCGCTTTTTGGCGGTAAATCACAGTGTGGAATGTTAAAACATCAATTTCCATCAACTTTCCGCGTCTAGTATATCCCGCCCTATTGGATTTATGCAAAATAAGCCAACTCCTGTCGAGTATTAGAGGATACTTCCATGTATGTCTTTCTCTTATAAGGCAACAATGCTAATAAGAGACCACGTTCAATCGAACGGAACCGGGAGAGGGTATACATGGGGAAAAATTGGCAATTTATTTTGATACTAGCTGGACTGCTTTTGAGCTTTACCCTTCTTTTTGAAGAAAATAAAACTCGTTCTGAAGATAATGTACAACTACCGCAGCACACATTGCAAATCATTGAAGAGGAATTAAATCCCTTGGACATTCGTTTGAATAATTACAATCTTTACGGTCGTAATCACCAAGATAAGATTCCCTCATACGATGAAGTAATGGAGTATCTAGAATTTTGGAAGCAGACGAATGATCGAGTTGAATGGACGTTTCAAGAAACAGAAGAAAGAGAAGCTTGGATAGGCACGTATACAGACCCAACAGAGACCTATACAGAAAGATTGGCGATTTACGTTAATCAACAAGGGGATTTTTACAGCGCCTATACCATTTATGAAGTATCTTTTCTACCTGTTAAGGATTGGAAAAATTTGTTTTCGGAGCTGTTCGCTGACACCTCAACAATCTCTTTATTATATGCAGAGGACGTATTCGTAAGGGTGGAAGGAACAGTCGAAGGAAACGAGGCAGACAATGTAAAACAATGGGGTAATACCATTGTCAATGCATTATCTGGAAAAGTAGTTGAAGGCATCTCGGAAGAAACGTTCGTCTCTTTGTCAGCACATACGAATTTATGGGGACAGGAGATCAACTCGAACGGACAACAAATGAACTTACAAGTGGCGTTGCGGAATATCAGTCACGGATTGGGCGAAGAAACAACCGTCACAATTGGAACACCACTAATAACTACTGAATATTAATAATATAGAATCTGGACGCGGAGGGGAATACGTTGGAAAAAATCATCGTCCGCGGTGGCATGCGCTTGAACGGCACTGTCCGAGTCGAAGGAGCTAAGAACGCCGTTTTGCCGGTCATCGCTGCATCCATTTTGGCCAGCAAAGGCACGAGCAACATTTATGATGTACCAGCACTTGCTGATGTATACACAATAAATGAAGTTTTACGCAATTTAAATGCAAATGTAGCGTATGAAAATGGACACATCGCAGTGAATGCAGAAGGAATGCTGAATACAGAAGCACCTTTTGAATATGTTCGTAAAATGAGGGCGTCGTTTCTCGTTATGGGACCATTATTGGCCCGGGTGGGACACGCGAGAATTGCTTTACCTGGTGGATGCGCCATTGGCTCTCGTCCCATCGATCAACACCTGAAAGGTTTTGAAGCGATGGGTGCAGAAGTTGAAATCGGCAACGGTTTCATTGAAGCAAAAGTCAATGGTCAGCTAATTGGAACTAAAATTTACCTTGATTTCCCAAGTGTAGGTGCCACAGAAAACATTATGATGGCCGCTACCATGGCAAAGGGCTCCACCATTATAGAAAATGCTGCAGAAGAGCCAGAGATCGTCTGTCTTGCTACGTATTTAAACTCCATGGGAGCAAAAGTACGTGGAGCAGGAACTGGAACGATTCGTATTGAAGGTGTTGAAGAGCTTCACGGAGCAAATCACACCATTATTCCAGATCGTATCGAAGCAGGCACGTTTATGGTCGCTGCTGCTATTTGCGGCGGAAATGTTTTAGTGGAAAATGTGCTTCCAGAACATTTACGTCCACTTATTGCAAAAATGACAGAGATGGGCGTCATTATTATGGAAGAAAGTAACGGACTGCGAGTTATTGGTCCGGAAAAATTAAAATCAGTTGATATTAAGACAATGCCACACCCTGGATTCCCTACAGATATGCAAGCGCAAATGATGAGTTTACTCTTGCGTGCAGAGGGAACGGGTGTCATTACGGAAACTGTTTTTGAAAATCGGTTCATGCATGTGGAAGAATTCCGTCGCATGAATGGCAACATTAAAATTGAAGGTCGTTCTGCAATCATAACTGGACCAAGTGAATTGCAAGGGCAGAAGTGGCAGCCACTGATCTCCGTGCAGGAGCAGCACTCATCCTAGCAGGACTCGTTGCTGACGACTATACTCGTGTTACAGAACTAAAGCATATCGATCGAGGTTACGTTGACCTTGCAGGTAAGCTAAGGGACCTTGGCGCAGATATTGAGCGTGTATTCGAAGTGGATGACGAGGAACTGGAGAATACTGAAGCTCCAGCACCATTAAAAATCAATCAACACTTCGCTTAATGGTCGCTCTGTCCTCAGACATGGTACTACATCTCAATTGTTTGTGGCCAAGTAATTTGAGACAACAAATATAGGATAAATTAGTAAAAATCCCCTTTCCTGCATTGGCAGAAGAGGGGATTGCTTGCTTTTTGTAACAAAAGCAATCCTTCTCCCTATGAATAGACTGTAAATACATATGTAACCCTCTTTAAATGGCAAATAACATTATTGAATTGCTAAATTCAAGTAATAGTCTTAATAGACAGACATAATGTTACAGGAGAGCCTATTTTTTTTTGTGAAAAAACCAAAAAAGTAGCCTATAAAGGGCATTCTAGCATGTCTAGTAAAGATTCTAGTATATATTCTTGTAAATAGGTTCTAACTAGTAATAGGGAGTCATAGATATAGGGTGTAAGCTGATAATTCCTGTGAATCATTGGAGAGGTGACGTTGACTATGAAGCAATTTATGGCCATTTTCTTTATTTTTGTTACGATTGTGTTAGTGATTCCTTCTATACTTGTGGTTGGGTTTTCAAATGATGAACCAGGACCTAGTAATGGTGGAGGGTCTGCTTTAAATGGGACCAATGGGGATGATTCTATAGAAGTGAGCGAGGTGCAGGTGGAACCTAAGGTTATCAATGTTTTCCGAACAGAGACGGAAACTGTGGAAGAGGTTCCGTTGGAAGAGTACATTGCAGGAGTGGTAGCTAGGGAAATGGATGCTGCTTATGAAATGGAGGCCTTGAAGGCACAAGCTCTCACGGCCAGGACATATATTATTAATTTACTCCTTTCGGGTGGAGACTTAGGGATTCCGGGGGGAGCGGATGTAGAAGACACGGTGGATTATCAAGTTTATTCTAATGAAGAAGAAATGAGAGAGCGGTGGGGGTCAGATTTTGATTGGAAAATGGCAAGGGTAAGGCAAGCTGTCTATGCAACGGAGGCACAAGTGATTACCTTTAATGGAGAACCTATTACGGCTTCTTTCTTTTCCACGAGTAATGGTTATACAGAAAACTCGGAGGAGTATTGGCTAAATGAATTTGCTTACTTACGTAGTGTGGAAAGCCCGTGGGACCTAGAATCCCCACGTTATGCAGGAGAAGCGTCTTTTTCCGTGGAACGTTTTGAGCATTTGCTAGAAGTGTCTCTTGCCAATGGATCGGTGGGCAATGTTTTAAGTCGCACGACTGGTGGCCGGGTTGCCAAAGTAGAAATTGGCGGCAAAGAGTTTACTGGTCGGGAAGTTCGCAGCATTCTTGGTCTAGATTCCAGTGATTTTACCATTGAACGAATTGGTGATGTCGTTCATATAGAAACAAGGGGTTGGGGTCATGGTGTTGGTATGAGTCAATTCGGCGCCCATGGAATGGCTCAAGAAGGTTACACTTATGAGGAGATTATTAAGCATTACTATCAAGGGGTGGAAATCCAATATGCAGGTCCAATAATCACCTCTTTAATGGCTAAGGATGATGGAACTAAGATATCAACCCCGTAACAAGTGTGATTGGTGAAAAAATGAAAATGGTTTTGTTAGTTGGTTTGCTAATTGGTGAGTTTGTGCCTCAGGTTTGGACGTTGAGGCACAGGCTTTTTTTTGTTAGGAGGAATTTTTTTGGTGCTATTTGGTTTTGTAGGTTTTTAAAAGGAGGCAGGAGAGGAATTGATGTGAGAACCTCGGTTTAAATGCGTTTTCAACGGAGGTAGCAAAAATTTAATCAGCGAACCTCGATTTAAATGCGTTTTAAACAGAGGCAGTAGAGGAATTCATTAACGAACCTCAGTTTAAATCCATTTCAAAAACA
>JAJOJL010000029.1 GCA_021208645.1 Bacillus sp. (in: firmicutes)
TCATGAATAGGCTACGATTTGTCTCGACGCATAAACTACAAAGCGATGCTTGCAGAGGAAGAGACAGAAGACCCCGCAGGGACGAGGAGGCTGAAGCGTTGCCCGCGGAAAGCGAGCTCCTGTAGCATAAATCAACAACAAAGACTAACAGAGACAAACGAAAAAGAGGCAAGTCAAAGGTGGATTATTTCCACTCCTTAAGACTATGCCTCTTTTATTTCATTTAATTTTTCACTTTTACTTGATTAGTATTTAGTTGTCGCTCCTCTATCTTCCTTTCAATTTTATCTATAGCATCTTTATCATTCATAAGTTGCTTTTTATTCTCTTCAATTAATTCTGCATAGCTGAGTTTAACTTTCTTCACCAATAATCTCCACCTTTAATCTATTTTAGTTAGAATTGTTTGTCTTTTCACTTTCTATATTATCAGACTTTTATGAACAGAATATGAACAACTGTTCATTTTAAAGAAAGACTCTTTTCGCGTAGGTTGTTTTTGAGCAATATTAGTAACTAGGTTTCACTCCCTCCTGCTTCTCGAACTCCGTCATAATCAAGAATTGGCCAAGTTAATTAAGCTACGTATGTAACGGAATGCCGTAATAAAGTCATTAGATTGAAATCGGTGAGTTACGCCGTCGACTCTTTCAACAATAGGCAACACTTCTGCAGCATCAGCAAAACCTGCATGGACATAAGTTAACTCCACCTCGTATGGGCCGCTTAATACAAAAGGTTTAACATTCCCTTTGTTTTCTAACGCAGAAATTACTTTCTCTTTTATTAAAGCCTGTGATTTTAGTGGCGTCAAATTCCGTGCAGTAACGCGATTAACAGTTTGCTTCACAACGGCAGTCTCCACGTTAGGGATAAGTTCTTTCCCTTCTTTTGCAGCAAATTGACAGCCCGTTACTAAGATGGTGGGAACGTGAAATTCCCCTGCGATTGCTGCATTGATTCCAATCTCTCCGTAATCTACCCCGTTAATTCGAATGTTCCGAACTACTTTGCCACTGAAGGAATGGTTAAGTATACCGTCCTCCCCCATTCGTGCATGGTGACCGAGAAGAATTACTCCGTCAAAACTATCGTCAATTCCTTCCATCATCGCTAATCGTTTTGGAGACCCGATAATGTATTCTCCATCAGGGTGTAAAAGTTCAGGAATCAAATTCCGCATTGTTCCGTGGGAGTCGTTGACTAACACTTCCGTTACGCCTGCTTCCAACGCACCCTCAATGACTGCATTAACTTCTTCTGTCATGAGTCTCCGTGCCCTGTCATGCTCCCTTCCATCTCTCGCTGTATGTTCGTTATGGACAATCCCTGCAACGCCTTCCATATCTGCAGATATAAATAGTTTCATTTAAACTTCCCCTTTCTCCTTTTCGCGAATAATTATTTCGATAATCTAAATATAACACAAATTAGGTGGTTGTTGTTTGAATTTTGAGAAAACATACATGTCGGTTTCTTATTATCTTTGTTGTATTCAGAGTCAGAGTCTCAATTGCAACAGGCCTTTCTGAATTTTTCACCATACCAAAATATAATTTCTTGAGAAAAGTGTAAACTAAGTTTACCTTTCAAACGCTATTAATACTTCATTAGTTAAAAGGAGACCGGTTTCCTTATGAGAAAATATATGCTAAAAGCTTGGGCCACCATCGACCCTGTGTATGATAAGTTAAGGAACTTTACCTCCATCGAGTCTGAGGAAAAAGTATCTGTATTTCGTGTGGTCGTTACAAAATACCGAGGTCCACGCCATGAACTTTCCGATGGAAATATTATTGTAAATGGCGATTATTTAGTTCGAATTCATCTCCATAACATTCGCCTATTACAGCATCTTGCTCCTGTTCAGTCTTCCATGAGGCGCACCCTTCTCCTTTATCAAATGGTGAAAAATGCATTGCCAAAATTGGCGAAATTCATTCAGGAGCACGAAAGGAGCCATGAGATTAAAGGAATTTGCGGTGTGACAATGTTGAATAAAATTGTGGAACGGTTGGGGTTTGAAATTAAGCCAGTAACGAATCCAATTTACCGGCTTATGAAATTTTGTTCTCAAACGCCAATTCATTATATTGCAACGGGAACGATAGGGGATATGTTTGATAAAAGGAGAGTTAGTTATTTGTTCATGTCTAAAAAGCAATTATATAAACTCCTATCTTGAATAGAAACAATTAGCGATTGTCCGAAAAGTAAAATAAGAAAGATGGCAATGGCTTCGCTCGTCGCACGCCTGATAGGAGAAAACCACTCCTATCAGGCTTTTTCAAGATTGCGACGGCTCCGCTCATTGCTTAGAGGGTGACTCAAAAGTGAAAAACGCCACTTTTGAGTCACCCTCTTCACTCTATTGGCTCACTTTTTCTTTAGCCAAGACGAACGTATTTCTTAAAACACCAATTTCCTTAATTTCACATTCAATGACATCCCCTGCATTTACAAGCTCAGCTCCTACTGGGCTTCCTGTCAAAATCACGTCCCCTTGTGATAGCGTCATGACTTTAGATAAGTAAGATATCATTTTTCTGATTGGTACGATCATTAAGTCTGTTCCACTATGTTGTTTTTCTTCCCCATTTAACCTAGCCTTCACTACAACTTGAAACGGATCCAACTCTGTTTCTATTGCAGGACCGAGGGGAGTGAAAGTATCAAAGGATTTACCAACCATCCAATGACCATCTTCTCGGAAAAACTGTGGTGCTGTGACATCATTTGTGACAGTATAGCCAAATACATGATCAAGAACATCTTCTTCTTCCACGTTTTTTGCTTCTTTACCAATGACGATGGCTAATTCTGACTCGAATTTAACTTGCTCAATTCTGTCGGGGATGACAATTTCAGCCTCTGGACCAATCACAGAGGATACTGGTTTAAAGAAAAACACAGGTATTTCCGGTTGCGATACATTATCTAGTTCATCTTCTTTAGCAACATAATTGGCTCCAATACCAATAATATGTTTAGGTTCAAAAGGGGCAACGAGTGTTACATTATTAAATGGGAGCTTTTCATCTGTATACGACCAGTTTGAAAAGATATCCCCTTCAATAACATCAATTGTATTTTCGTTTAATACGCCATATTGTACAGTGTCTCCGTGGATAAACCGAATGAATTTCATTTGACTGCTCCTCTCACGTTTGTGAAATTTTAAGTGGTTTGTGCTTTCAGTTCCTTTTTTACTTCTGCACATTTACCTGGTGTTGGAAATAACTTTCCTGCATTCAAGAGGTTTTGAGGGTTAAAGACTTCCCGAATGTCTGTCTGTGCCATAATCTCTTCATCCGTAAATACGAATCGCATCTCTTCCCGCTTCTCAATTCCCACACCATGTTCACCTGTAATGGTACCTCCAACGTCAGCACAAGCCCTCAGACAAGCGCTTCCCGCTTCAATAGCTTTTTCCGTTTCTCCTGGTTTTTGTGAATCGAACAACACTAATGGGTGTAGGTTCCCATCCCCGGCGTGGAAGATATTTGCTATCCTTAGTCCAGACTCTTCGCTGATTTCATTGATTCTTTTTAATACTTCAGGTAAGCGACTTCTAGGAATAACGCCGTCTTGAACAAGATAATCAGGAGAAATGGCACCCATGGCACCGAAACCAGTTTTTCTATTAGCCCACCAGCGTGCCCGTTCTTGTTCACTTTCCGCTACCTTTACTTCCCGCACGTTTCTCTTTTTGCAAACGTCTAGAATTTGATTGATTTGCTCATCAATTCCAGCAGCGATTCCATCAACTTCAATGAGGAGCACAGCCTCAAGGTCCTTTGGATGTCCCACAGGAAAGGCTGCCGCTTCTACCGCTTCTATGGCAGTTTTGTCCATCATTTCTAATGCTGCAGGTACAATCCCGCTGGATATGATATCAGAAACAGCCTGACTCCCATCCTCCACGTTATCAAAATAAGCGAGCACCGTTTGTTTACATTCTGGATTCTTTAATAGTCGTACTGTTATTTTCGTAACAATACCGAGTGTACCTTCAGAGCCTGTTAATAAACCTAGTAAGTCATAGCCAGGAGTGTCAGGAATGCCATCTTTCCCAATTTCAATAACATCTCCATTTGGAAGTACTACCTCAAGACCGAGGACATGATTAGTAGTCACCCCGTATTTCAGGCAATGGGCACCTCCTGCATTTTCCGCCACGTTGCCTCCGATTGTACAAGCGTATTGGCTCGAAGGGTCAGGTGCATAGTAATAGCCTTTGTCAGAGATGGAATTGGTTAGCTTCAAGTTAACAAAACCAGGCTCTACAACGGCTGTTCGATTTTCCAAATCAACGTCCAACAGCTTTTTCATGCGCGTTAAACTAATAATTACTTCATTATTGAGGGGAATTGCCCCGCCGCTTAAGCCAGTTCCTGCTCCCCTAGCTAAAAAGGGTAGCTCATTATCATGGCAGTATTTCACTACTTGCGAAACTTCTTCCGTGTTTTTCGGGAAAACGACCGCCCTCGGTAAATGACGCTCAATCGTAAATCCATCACAATCATAGGCGTATAAATCCTCTACTTCATAAAGAATCGGGTTTGGTCCGGAAAGAAGCTTTGCAAGACTTTGAATATGCTTATCTTTTGTTTTTAGCTTTTTGATTTTCATTCGTTTTGCTCCCCCTCTTCTTTCTCTTCCAATTCATAGGCCCATTGAAGAAGCTGAATTGTATGGACTATTTTTTGATTTCTACCATATTTATTAACTCCGATGGCCATCTGCAGCATGCAACCTGGGTTACCCATAGAAATCATTTCCACTTCCTCTGGGACATTCTCCATTTTAGATTCCAAAACAGCCTCGGCCATCTCTGGATTGGTTATGTTATAAATTCCCGCACTACCGCAACAACGATCTGCATTAGGCATATGCACCATCTTTACACCGGGTATGTGAAGGAGTAAATCTCGAGGCTCATCCCTTACCCCCTGACCATGGGCTAAGTGACAGGCATCATGGTAGGTAATTGTCGTATTCAGCTCTCCTTTCGGTTTCTCGTACCCCGTATCATACAAGTATTTCGAAATATCCTTCACCTTTTTTGAAAACGCTACTGCTCGATCATGCCACTCTGGATCGTCCTGGAATAACTCTGGATACTCCTGAAGCATACATCCACAACCGGCAGCGTTGGAAATGACCGTATCGGCATCTTTGAAAGCCTCAATATTTTGCTTTGCCAATTTTCTTCCGGTCTCCCTATCTCCAGAGTGGACGTGAAGGGCACCGCAACACGTCTGCTCTTTTGGGAGGCTTACATCGTTTCCATTTCTCGTTAATACTTGTATGGTGGCTTCATTGATATCACTAAACATAACGTCCATAATACAACCTGTTAAAAAAGCAACCTCCTGTTTGGTCTCGGTTTTTGCTTTAATAACGGGAGTGTCCTTGTATTTCTTTCTCATTCCTGTAGCTACGGTTGGCATAACTTTTTCCATTTCCACTAAGTGGTCTGGCATAACGTTAATTAGTCCCGTCTTCTAACTGCTGTCTGAATACCGCTCTTTTGGTAAAACCTTAGTAATGAACCAGCTTTACTTAGCCTTGTATGGTGAGGGAACAGACCTTCTAAGAAGAACTTACTTACACGTCCCTTCCATCCAGTCAAAGGCATTGCCTGACGAATTTGGCCCCTTGCTTCTTCAATAAGTGGACCTACTTCTACGTCAGCCGGACAAGCAGTAGTACAGGCTCTGCAATCTAGGCATGTATAGACAGGGTCCATAAATTGCTCGTTTAAGGAGATTTTCCCTTCATATACAGATTTAATTAAGTGAACCCGTCCCCTTGGGGAGTGCTGCTCTTGCCCTGTTACTTCGTATGTAGGGCAAGCTTCTAAACAAATCCCACAGTGGACGCAATCAACCCATTTACTAACATCAGGTGCGTCCTTTGGCAGGTAGTTGCTTAGACTATTCGTTGTGCACGCTGGTGTACTCATCTGATTCGTTGGCTGCTCTGTTTTTTCTGGCAGTTTTACGTTCATATTTATATCCCCCCAACAAAACGCTTATCATTTAGAGTTTTCTTCGGATCCACTTTTCGTTTAATTCCCTCGAATAAGAAATGAGAAGACTGTTTTTCTCCCCACACTTCTTGTTTACTGCGCATTTCTAAAGGGAGATGTGTGAAAATGGCGTATCCATTAACTGTATGTGCCGTATCCCGCAAAGAAGTAAGAGCGGAATAAATATCTTCTGGAAGCCCTTTTAGGTGGATATGGCAGACCCCGTGCCCTAAACCACCATGGGCAATGACATTTACATTGTATAAATCAGCTAGGAGGGATGCCTTTTTTACTATGTCAGCCACATCCATATTTTTTACACCAATTTTTACAGATGCTTCCGTGTTAACACCTGTTCTCTCATATGTTCCTGCCCCACTCGGTCTTAGATGAGAAAATTGCTGCCAAAAGGAAGTGACTTCCTTTCCAGTTAACAATTGGTGTGACAATTCTACTGGTAGTAAATCTTTGAATGTTTCTTCCTGGGAATGTACCGAGTCTTTTACATCTTCAAAAGCTGTTGCCAGTGTATATTCTTCCACACCTGTCAATAACTTGCTTAAGGCTGGATTCAACAACTCTAATGAAACAGGCTCCAATGTCGTATCAAGAATGGTTTTGACAAGCTTTTGGATCTGCTCTACCTCCCCTGAAGGAAAGGATACAAGTAATAAACTCTCATAACTAGGAACTGGCCGCAGTTTCATTGTAATTTCAGAAATAACTCCTAACGTACCCATTGAACCAATATATAGTTTGTTCATGTCGTAGCCAGCCACATTTTTTACCACTTTCCCGCCGGCTCGTAGAATCTTTCCGTCTGGATAAATCACTTTAAGTCCAATTACCATGTCCCTCGCAGAGCCATAACGAAGCCGCTTTGGTCCACTGTCGTTTGCTCCAATAATTCCCCCTATCGTTGCCTCACCTGGTAGCGCAGGGTCTAAAGGCATTTGCTGACTGAATCCATGTAAATAGTCCTGCAATTCCTGGAAGGTTGTCCCAGCTTTTACCGTTACTGTCATATCACCTACTGTATGTTCCACTATCCCTTTATAGTTCGTTAACGACAGGACAATATCATAGTTAGGAGCTGTACCCCCAAACCCTCTCTTAGTTCCATTTCCTGTGATAACTATTTTTTTCTTGTTGTCATTGGCAAACTTGACCGTATTTACAATCTCCTCTTCTGTTGTGGGATAGATTGTTATATTTCCCCCATTCCCCAAACTATCATGAGTTGCTTCCTCCCATATCTTATCTTCTGGAACAATGGAACGAAGCTCCATTAATAAAGCAGATGCAAGCATGGTATTCCCCCTCTATTTCATTATGGTAAAAGTAATAGGTTAAGCGCTTACAATAGAAATGTTATGTAAAAATCTAGTTAGTATTTTCACTCTTGTTTATTATTATAACATTAAGAATATTTAAAAATCCCTTATAGATTGTGAACTTTTTCCAACTAATAATAGTTTTTTAGCATAAGAACTATTCGTTTTTAGCATAGTGAGAAGATAAATGAAAAGAAGGAAAGCAACTAGCCTTCCTTCTTCATAGGTGTTTTTATTTAGATTGTTTTTTTGAAGTATTTTTTTCCCTTTTGGTCTTCCACAGCTTCAAAACCGACCTTCGTTAAATAATTTATATGGGCTGGATTGTTTGTATAGCTTATAAGGTGGTGATACCCTTGGTTAAGAAATATATCTTTACTGTGTTCATAAATATACATCCCTGTTTTGAAGTCTCGATATTCAGGAGTTACAAAGTCCAAATCAACATGTAAAGTCGTTTCATCGTGTTTGGAGGCTAGGAAAACTCCTGCAGGTACCATGTCCCTTAATATAAAAAAACGAATGGGATAGTCAGTTAAATGGAAGCGTGTTTTAAATCCATATTTCTCAAGCTCTGTTTTGTAAAAATTTATGAAATGATTAAAATATTGGGGACTGTCTTCAATTGGTAATAGCTTAAAATATTCTTTTTTTCCTTGATATATTTTAACTAAATAATAGACGTTAATGATAGCGATACCCATATTCATAAATCCAACAGGTAATGCTCCGATTAGGAAACCATAGATGGAGAATAACGTTGATCCCATTAGATTGATCCATCTTAATTTGATGATGGAACTCATTAAAAGGGAGATAAGTACGATCAATGAAGCTAAATAGCCAAGCCACTCGAGCCAATGTATATTAAATAACATAGTAGTTCTCCTTTCAATTCCTGTAAGTAGTAATATTTTAACCAGCAGTCCCTATTATAATTGGTCATTTCCTTCTTTTTTTGTTAGGTTGTCTGACGTCCAATCTCCATTATACATAAGTCCTCTCCATCCAGAAAGAAATATATATTAGTTGCATCCTTCCATTATTTTAGGGCTATAAAGTTGATGCCTTAGTGAAAGCTAATGCAAGAAAGGCATCTAGTGAGGTGCCTTACTCTTAACCACAAGGAGTGATTTGGATGGCACATAAAGATGGCCATACGAAACAGAAGAAAAAACAGCGTCCGAAGCATAAGACGAGTAGCAGTGCAAACGGGAGAAACAGCTATCACTAACAGCATGAAGCGGGTCTATTCTCAGACCCGCCCATGTAACAATAATAAATTACTATGTTAAAATTAGCACCTTACCTTAAGGGTAAAGAAAAAATTGTTTTTATCGAATCCAGTGAATTTTCCCTTAAGCCTTGCAAAGCCAATGATTATTTGTTAAGGTTTATACAAAGTTCATATTCTTTACTTCAAAAAACTTTGAAGTGAGGTTAGAGGTGCAAAGACCATCAGTACTCATCTAGAGGAGAATGAGCTCCCATGAAAGATGTGGAAAGGGGAATTTGCCGAAGCAACAAACTGCTCATTCGTTTCGTTGTTGGTTCAGTTGTTGAAAAATGCTGAACTGTCATATAGCTCCTAGTCATGAGAGCTATGTGGAGGGCTATCTCACGCTGGAATGACGGTGTTTTTCACATTCTCAGCAACAACGATTCCCTCGTTGTTGTTTTTTTAATGGTTGGAAAACATGGTTATCTGCGATTTAGCTCTATTCAGGAACTTATGTCACCAAAAGAAAATGGTGAACAAAATCTGTTGAATAGAGGTGTAAACATGAATTTTGGAAAATTATTAACTGCAATGGTAACCCCATTTGATCAAGACGGAGAAATCGATTTTCATGGAGTAAAGTCATTAATTAACTATCTAATTGGTAATGGAACAGAAGGTATTGTTGTGGCAGGTACGACTGGAGAGTCCCCAACATTGACATTGGAAGAAAAAACCGCTCTCATTAAATTCACAGTCGAAACGGTGGATGGACGTGTCCCTGTCGTGGCAGGTACAGGAAGCAATAACACGAGAGAATCTATTCAATTGACAGCCATTGCTGCAGATGCAGGTGTAGACGGTGTTATGCTCGTAACCCCATATTATAATAAACCTAACCAAGAAGGTATGTATCAACATTTCAAAGCAATTGCCGACTCTACTTCCCTTCCAGTTATGCTGTATAATATTCCAGGAAGGTCCGTAGTAAATTTACTTCCAGAGACAGTGATTCGTTTGGCTGAAATTGATAATATTGTTTGTATAAAAGAGGCTAGTGGTGATTTAGATGCTATGGCCCAAATTATTGAGCATACTTCTAATGATTTTTATGTATACAGTGGTGATGATAGCTTAACCTTACCATTATTAGCCATTGGTGGACATGGTGTTGTGTCTGTAGCAGCTCATATAATCGGTAATGAAATGCAACAAATGATTAAGGCTCACCAAACTGGCGATACGCAGTTTGCCGCTGCTATTCATCGTGAGCTTCTACCTATTATGAAGTCGTTATTTATGGCACCTAACCCTGCTCCAGTAAAGGGAGCCTTAGAAATGGCTGGGTTGAATGTTGGTTCCGTTAGATTGCCTATTCTTCCATTAACGATGGAAGAGCGGGAAATGTTGTATTCCGTTATTCAACCTAAAATCTTACCAAATGTTGTCTAGATATTATCATAAAACTCCACCATCCCCTGGTGGAGTTTTTCATATCTCCCCTCTCCCCTAATGTTCTTAACCTAGATTTTTCTTATAAAACCCTGTAACATAAGCCATAATAAAGGTCTGTAAGGAGTGATAAAGGTGATTGCTGTTGTCTATGATCTCGAGTTAGTTAAAACGCTTTCGAAAAGGCCAGTTAAGTGAAATAGTGGAAATTGGCGCCTGCAAAGTAGATTTAGAAAAAAATGAAATGATTGAAGAGCTCCAAATATATACATTGCCGAAAAACGGACATATTTCAAAAAGCACGAGAAAATTTATCAAAATGACCGATGAAGATGTAAAGAAGGCAATCCCTTTCCAACAAGGGATTCACCAGTTTGCTAACTGGCTTGGGGAAGGAGAGTACTATCTTTGTTCTTGGGGAAAAGATGATAAAATACATATGGTTGACCAATGCTACCGTTATAAAATTAATCTTGAGTGGTTTCAAAATTACAATGATATTCAACCACAAATCGGCAGAGCATTGAATCAAACTACAGGAGGTCAGCAGCTTGGCCTGAAAAATGCCTTACATATGGCAGGTATTGACCCCGTTGGTAAAGCACACCGAGGAATTGACGATACGATTAATACAGCCAAGTTATTAATGAAATTTCGAGATAACGTAGAACTTCACAAAAATACCTTTTCAATCCAAGAACTAAAACTGTTAGAAGCCAAACGAAGAAAACGAAGGTTTCAACAACGGAAAAAGCCAGTTCCCACCGGAGAGCAGACCAGAAAAGCAGAACAACAACAGGCACCAAACTCACTTAAACGAAATTAAAGACCATTACAGTTAATTATGGTAATGGTCTTCTTCCTGAATAACCGTCTTTCCTGCTATGAAAATATTTTACTTCCTTTTCCCCAAGTTTCCAACAGAGGAGAACCTCTTCCCCTCCGATCAATGCAGGGAAATCCAATAATCCTAGTTCGATGCTTTTTAACTCTACCCCTATATTTTCCAAATTTTTCATGTGTAATTGTCCTTGAATTTCTAGAAATTCTAACTCACTTTCCAGTTTGAAAATATTGTCTTCTTTGGAAGTACTCATGACTGGAATGTCTTTCAGTTGCTTTAACTTTCCATAGGTTTCCTTGAATTGCTGTTGAATATTTTGTAATGACAGAAGTTCGGTTTCTAGTGTGTCCAAGAGTTGATTCGCTTCATTCACGGTGAAGAATTTCTTTTTCACTTTTATTCACCTCAGCTTGGTTATTGAAAACGGTATGGTGTTCGTTCCTTCATTACATCTATCCTAAATTTAATAGATGTCTAAGAATTGCTGATATTATTATAAACTTGGAGCAGTGTTTCTATTTCACGTTTCCAACAGTGTTTTGCAGCAATATACCTTTTTCCAGCAGCACCAATGTCAATCCTACGATAGTTGTCCGTAATTAATTGTTGTGCATACGTTAGAAACTCCTCTTCCCCGCCATAAATAAATCCGGTTATTCCATGAGATACTATGCTCCTGTTCCCTTCGTTATTCGAAACTAAAACAGGAATACCAAGACTCATGGATTCTAGTATGGCTGAAGACTGCCCTTCAGAAATGGATGTATTCAAGATTGCATCACCCTCCGAATAAATGGACCCCATTTTCTCATGGGTGAGGGTTCCAAGATAGTTACCCAATCTGAGTGCTTTTCTACAAGGTCTCGTACCAAATTCCCTTCCTCTTCTTCAATAACGGGTCCCACAACCCAAAGGCGTACCTGAGGATACTTTTTTCTTAATTTATCCAATGACGCAATGGCAAAGGGAACATTTTTCACCTTCCGAATCCCGGCAGGAAGTATAAAAAGAAAAGTGCCCTCCTCTTTCGATTTTAAACGATCGTTTAAACTCAACGGGAGTACGCCTTGTGGAATGGTATATGTTTTATCTTGTAAGGATGGAAGTTCCGTAAGAAGTTTATTTTTGGCATCGTCAGTAAAAACATGGATGGCCCTTGCCCCTTCCAATGCCTTCGTAACACCATCTTTTTTTTCTGCATGAAATAAATCATGATTTAAATCCGTACCAGTAAGTGTGAGAACATAAGGAGATAAAGTCTCCCCCCTCTTTTTCATAAACTGAAAAAAATGAGAAGCATGAAACCCATGATATATATCTGCTTTTAGTGTTTTTGTATAATTAGCAGGGTCCGTAGATGAGAGGATGGTTGTTTCGAGCCCAGCCTGTTGTATGCCTTTACTAATTCGTTCTACAGTCACTTTATTTCCACGTGGTTGATGGTAAAATGGTGCGGCTAATAGTATGTTCATATTTTCTTAACCCCCTACGATAACTTTCCCATTATACCACTGTCCCATCAAAAGTTGCATTATAAGTCGGTTCTTGTCAAGGATTGCAAAACATGCACTGAGAAGGGTTGGCTTTCTCTTTTCCGTGAGGGAACATAATTTCCTCCATTGCATTGCATTTTTTACAAGAATATATATGGGATCGTATTACGTCTGTTGGGAAACCACAGTCCATGCAAGGAAGCCCTTTTTTACGCTCCGATAGGGTAAATCCTGGTGTGGAACAGTTTGGGCAAAGATGTTTTATTTTGTTGACGAGATCCTCCGTTGCTTCTTTGATTTGTGTCATTCTGGTAGGATTGTGCATAGCTCGCATATCCGTTTCCACAAACGCTTGTCCAAAGGGGTACTTTTTCAGCATCAATGAAACTGCTTGTTCTAACTCTTCTTTCGAATGAATCCCTTTTATGATTTTATGCTTCTTATGGGTGTTCTCACTAGAACGTACAATCATTCCATGCTCTGGAAAGCCTGCTTTTTCAGCAAATTCCACCCCTTCCTCCACAGACTTTATTCGTTTTTGTCCGAAATTTGACGTGTGAGAGATAGCTTCACCAACTATTTCCAAGTCGTGCTCTAGGTCAATCATCACAACTAGCTCAATGTTCATAGCGACGTAAGGAATATAGGGATGGGGTCCAAAGCTCCCCTCACTGGCAAAGGCAAGTTTCTCTCCAGTTAACTCCAACCCTTGTAAAGCTTTTTGTTTTGCTGCTTCTAGTTGATCACCCCGTCTGGATCTTTCCCCCGTGAAGGTTCCAAATTCATCTGTGTTTAAACGGTCTGGGATAATGACTTGAATGCCCAGTTCTTCGTTTAAAATAGGAGATATAACTTGCTCTTTTTGGTGCATTGTCGCTAAGCACCCTACACGTCCAAAAAATATATCATAAAGGGAGTCTGTTTTAGTCAAGAGCCCTTCCTCCTATGTACTAGAATTTTTCTTCTAAATTGCCAGCTAATTTAAAGACAATGAGGCGTTCCCCTGTTTTCGTACTAATATCCGTATGAAAACTAATGACATCCATTTCTGTAATGGATGAAATCATCTCCCTTAATGTAGGTACGCCAGTTTCCACTAAGTCAGATCGTGTTCTTTTTACAGTGGATTTCCCTTCTAATGTCTTGCAAAGGCTGTATTCTGCAGGAGTCAATATTCCTTGCAATGTAACAATGATCATATCCCGTAAAATATCCGTTTTAACGGCTACAGATCCCCTACCAAGATAATCTTTCTCCCATTGGGTTAATGCCTTACTTATTTCTGCTTCCATTATCCCTTTTGTTCGTTTCATGTTCATCTCCCTCTTTGAAAAATCGGTATATTCTTTAGTAGAATATACCGATGATCACAAATGCGATTTTAGCTATTTTGATTTTATCGATTTTCTGATCATAAATCAATGAGTTTATGAGGCTTCTTCCGTCATGACATTAACCGGTTCTTCCTGTGGCGTCGATATCCATTTGGCCAGAATAACGGCAAGAAGACTGAATAAACCAGAAAGGATAAATGCTTGGGTAAAACTAATAACAGTTAGGACGAATGGGCCTACAAAAGCGGAAAGACCATAAGCTTGATACATAATCCCGTAGTTACCACCCATATTTCTTGTTCCGTAATAATCGGCCGTGATGGATGGAAACAAGGCTAAGAAACCTCCAAAACACAAACCAACAATAGAAACTGATAGTAAAAATGTTAAATGATTCATAGAACCAATGCTCATGTAAAACATGACAACGGCCGTTAAACTATAAATGACCATCAGTGTATTTAAGCGGCCAATGGTGTCAGATAGCTTCCCTAACACAATTCTACCTGCAGCATTAAACAGGGCGATAACCATGACCGCAGTCGCTGCTTTTTCTACCGTGAGATTGGCAATCTCCATACCCATTTCCACAACGTAGCTGATGACCATTAGTCCAGACATGGTTCCAAATAAAAACATAATCCAGAGGATGTAAAACTGTTTTGTTTTAAGCATTTCCTTTGTAGTAAATTGTTTCGTTTCCACTGGGATAGTTACCATGTTCGTGATGAAGTGCTCCTTGTTTGCAGGCGGATTCCTAAGGAGTTGTGCACCTAGCACTACAAAAACTAAATAGATCATTCCAATATATAAAAAGGAAGAAGACACACCTACTGTTTCAATAAAATAGCGAATCACAGGTTGGAAGATGAGTCCACCTAGTCCAAAGCCAGCAACCGCAATCCCACTAATAAACCCCCGTTTATCTGGAAACCACTTTACACAGGCAGATAAGGGGCAAACGTAAGTCATCCCAATCCCCGCTCCCCCAATAACCCCATAGAAGAAGTACAGCTGTCCTAACGTAGTAGCCCGGCTAGACAGCATGAGACCGATACCTAACAATATACCTCCCATCGTCGCAACCCAGCGTGGTCCGATTTTATCTTGCAGTCGCCCTGCTAAAATAGTAAAGAAAGCAAATGTGGCAATGGTAATGGAAAAAGTTATGACAACCTCTTCCCTGTTCCAGCCGAAGGTATCCATTAATGGTTGATTAAAAAGACTCCATGCATAAACGGCACCTAAATTAATTTGAATAATAATTGCACCAAGTACAACAAACCATCGATTCATTTAAATAGCCTCCAGTAATACGTTCGTTTTGTCTCCCGCTTCCTACAATGAAAGCGTTACAATAAAAAAAAGACCAACGGGGATAATGGAAATTATCGTCGTTGGTCTCTCGTGTACTCACTTTATGTGTGTTTACATTAGCAACCGGTAATTTAATTGTTTGAGTTTTTGTTATGGGAATTCCGATTTCCTAACGTCCTTGTTAGAAACATTGACTGCAGGCTATCGTTTTTTCCGCTCCTTCATAAGTATAGTGGAGTAGCTTCGAGAAGGCAATCTATTTTTTTATAGATAGATATCCCTAATTTTACAGTACTAAAAATTATTGGTTTTTGGATAGTAGGTTACTTCGGTTTGGTAGCTTTAAATAAAGCCCCTGTCGTAAATTTTCGATGTTGACACCGGTGTTTCATTTATGAAGGCAACATTAACTAAACCTACCTGTTCCATTAATTTGATTGCATCCCCAACTGGGATGGCACCACCAATTCAATTGGACCAGGCATCGACACTATCTAACGTTTCTTTAGGTAGTTCCTCTTTTAACACAATGTCTGCCAGTTGAAGACGTCCACCAGGCCGTAAAACACGGAAAATTTCTTTAAAGGTCTTTTCCTTATTAGTTGAAAGGTTAATGGCCCCATTGGAGATGATTACGTGAAAAGAGCTATCTGCAAAGGGTAGGCTTTCTGCTGTTCCCTCTTCCACGGAGATATTGGTATACTCTCCTTTGTGAATGTTACGTTTCGCTTTTTCGATCATTGCAGGCGTTAAATCAATTCCGTATATATGACCAGTCTTTCCCGTATATTTACTTGCTGTAATGAGGTCAAATCCAGCCCCACAACCAATATCGAGAACCGTTTCCCCTTCATGGATAGGTCCCACAGAAAAGGGATTACCTACTCCACAGAATGATTCTAGTACAGTTTCCTCCATGTCAGAAAGGATGGCAGGCTCATACCCTAAGAGCCTCGCCCCTTCCTTCCCTGTTGGATAGTTGAAAAAGCCGCTCGCTCCTGCTGATACCTTTGCATATTTGTCTTGTATACCTCTACGGATGGAATCATTATTCATTGGTTCTGTCATCGTCTCACTCTCCATAGCTTTAAAATTTGGTGGTTTTCTTTCATCATACTATAATTAAATTAGTTTCGCTTTAGTTCAACGTAGATTGGAGATAGGAAATGAAGCTAGGATATGCATGTATTAATACAACACTACCAACAAAATTCCGTACTTGCCGCTTAGCTACTTACGAAGAAAAAGGAGAAGCGGTTATTAAAGAACTTGTCATTCACAATTTGGAAAATGTGTTAGCCGCATTAAAATGGAATGTGGAATATGACATTTACTTTTACAGAATCAGTTCAGAAATTGTTCCTTTAGGTAGCCATGAAAAAATGACTTGGAAATGGTGGCAGGATGAAGATATTCTCCATTTAATGGATGCCATTAAAACCTTTAAAGAAATGCATAATATACGTCTTTCCATGCACCCTGGACAATTTACCGTTTTTAGCACCCCTCGCCAAGATGTTTTGGAGCGATCTTTTGCTGATTTGGAGTATCATGATAAGGTCTTGGAATTAACCGGGGGAACGGATATGATTCTGCACGGCGGTGGAAAATACGGAGATATGGATGGGGCAAAAGAACGATTCATTACTAATTATGAACGATTATCCCCAAGTATCCGTAGAAAACTTCGCTTGGAGAATGATGATCGTACTTATACTCTTCAAGATGTAATAGATATATGGGAAAAATGCCATGTACCTATTTGTTTTGATATCCATCATCATAATTGCCATAACAATGGTGAGGACCTTGAACCTATGTTTGAAAAGGTAGTGACATCATGGAAATCAGTAGAAGGTCCCATAAAGGTTCATATCAGTTCTGGCAAAACCCATGAGAAAGATCGGAGTCATCATGATTTTGTATTTAAACAAGATTTTGAAGCTTTACAGAAGCTACTCATCGGTGTAAATGCAGATATAATGGTGGAAGCGAAACAAAAGGAACAGGCCGTGTTAAGGATTTATGAGGAGTGTTTTGAAGGGGTTCCTCCTGTGTGAAAGGATCCCCTTTCATTTCCGAGACTGCTGAAAAACTCGAAAAGTTAAATTGCAATGGCTCCGCTCGTTGCGCGCCTACTATGAAAAACCCACTCATAGTAGGCTTTCAAAAGATTGCAACGGCTTCGCGCATTGCTTAGAGGGACT
>JAJOJL010000072.1 GCA_021208645.1 Bacillus sp. (in: firmicutes)
GACGCCGCTTTCTCCTCCTACTTCCATCATAACCGCTCTTTGATTGAAGTAGACGCCGCTTTCTCCTTCTACTTCCATCATAACCGGCTCTTTGATTGAAGTAGACGCCTATTTCTCCTTCTACTTCCATCAAAACAACGCCGGTGACCTAAATACAACTCCCTTTTCAAAGGGAAGACCATTCGATGCGCAGAAGTTACCTTCAATCCCATTTACCACATCAAAGCCCCCCAAAATCCCCCCATTTTCGGAGACTCCACTTCCCACACATCCCCATGCAAAACCCTACCTACATTTCCCCCACGAACATATAGTGATTTCCCCCTTGCTCCTTCACCGAATAAAGGGCTTCATCTGCATTGTGGATTAATGTTTTAATTGATTTACCATCTTCAGGAAAAATAGCAACGCCAATGCTCATTGTCATGGTCACTCTTTTACCGGCATACTCCCAAGGCTTCCGCATTCCTTCATACAACCGCTCAATAATCGGTACGATTTCATCCCGAGTTTTTACCTGAGGGAGAAGAATGTTAAATTCATCTCCGCCAACCCGCGCCACAAGATCTTCTTTCCGTAAGCTCTTCTTCAGTCGCTTGGCAAACTCCTTTAAAAACTCATCACCGCCCGTATGACCAAACATATCATTTATGCGCTTAAAATTATCTCCATCTAAAAACAAGAGGGCAAAAGTTTTTCCCTTTTCCTCTGCACCTTCCATCATTTCCTCCAGGGATTCTTTGAACAACTGGCGGTTAGGAAGTTCCGTCAAGAAATCAAAATACGCCATTTTGCTGATTTTTCGCTCGATTTCCTTTTTTTCTGTTATATCCCTCAACACGGCGTAGATGGCTGGTTCATGATTAAAGGTAGTCTTTGTTGAGAATACCTCCACCTCCCGTCGCGTTCCTTCCATTGTAAAAATAACGCCTTCCATGGAAACACTATCAGCTGAGTCTTGCAACACTTCTTTGGACTTCTGGTAAAAGATCTCCTGCTGCGTTGTGGGAATAAAGTCCTCCAACTGTTTGCCAACTAAAACATCACGGTTGGCCGCTTTCATTAACCGAGCAAAGGCATAATTAACATAGTGAAATACACCGTCTTGATAAATAATCGTGGGATCAGGTGAACGGTCCACGAGCATCCGGTAGTAGGCTTCTTGCGACTTCAACGTTTCGTACTTTAAATGCTCCATTGTTATGTCCCTAGCGATTCCGTATATACCCATTACTTTCCCGTCGACGACGATGGGAATATTTTTCACGGCACTATAAATCATATTGCCGTTTTTATGGTAAAAATGCATCGTATATTCTTGTGTTTCTCCTTCTAAAGCCTTTAAAAAATGATGAACGACAAGGGGCAATTCTGGCTCGTAAACCAGTTGGTGAAACCCCTTATGGAGTAGTTCCTCTTCTTTATAACCAGACACTTCTGCCCCTGACTTGTTTACAGAAAGAAATGTCCCTGTTTCATCTAACATGAACACGGCATCCGTATTGTTTTCTACGATGGATTTATACTTCTGTTCGTTAAGCTTCAGTTGTTTCTCTAGTTTTTTTCGCTCTGAAAAATCACGAATCACAGCAATAATATGGGTTACTTTCCCACTATCATCGAGGATGGGACTTAAGGAGGTTTCTTCGTATGTAAGGTCCGCATCATTGTCTTCAAAAAGTATGTTCCTTTTTTGTTTCTACTACTAATCGATAATTTTTATTTAAGAGATTGACTCTTTCAGGTACAAGGATTTCTTCCATTGTTTTTCCAATAATATCATCCTTCATTCCTAGTCTCTTTTTTGCCGCTTCATTTACGTAGGCATAAGCAAAGGTCTCGTCAGGGAGTACTTCCATGACAAAAACAAGGTCACTGATGCAGTTAAATACTTCTTTCAATAACGGCATCTCTCCGTTAAGTAATTCGTTCATCTAAGATATCCTCCCTGCAAGTGAATGCTGCCATTGTTAGTGTTTTTTATAATGGGAATTTCATACATAACTACTAGCTGTTCCGTAAATTATTTCTTAGGCATCTATAATGATGGGTTACGTTATGAACATACCACGCTTTTAAATCTGAAATCAGGGTCTTTTTCTTGTTGTCCATATTTATTCATGCTATTTTATTATACTGCAAACACTACCTCTCTGGAAGTATTTGTATACGTATTCCATCGTTGGTTTATAACAATACTTTCCCCTCCAATTTTTTTTTAAAAAAGCGCTCAGATCTGCAATAGATCTGAGCGCAACATTTCCAGGGGAGAACTTCCCCTTCTTATTTTTCCACAACGCCGCCATAGAAACGGTTTACAACAACGCGAAGGCCAACAATGGCTAAAGTAAATGCACCTAGTGTTGCCACTAACGCAACCAATACGTTTCCTGTAAAACCAAGGACCAAGAATCCGACAGAGGCAATAGCACCGATGATCAGGGCATATGGCAACTGGGTCAATACGTGATCGATATGATGGCTTCCTGCTCCTGTTGAAGACAAGATCGTCGTATCGGAAATCGGTGAACAATGGTCACCGAAGATGGAACCGGCAAGGACTGCTGCTAACATTGGCAGCAACAAGGTCACATCTGTCCCGATCGCGATGGTTCCGGCGATTGGAAGCATAATTCCGAACGTTCCCCAAGATGTACCTGTAGAAAAGGCCATGAAACCTGCAAAAGCGAACAAGATGACTGGCAAGTAGGCAATGTTCATGCTGCTTTCTTCAATGATGTGTGCCAAGTAATCTCCTGTGCCGATTTCACCGATAATGTCACCGATCGTCCAGGCAAAAATCAGGATATAAATGGCTGGTAGCATGGACTTCGTTCCAGCCCAGAGGCCAACGCCTACATCTTTCCCCGTCAGACGGCGGTTGAAGGCGAGGGCAACAGTTACCACTAATGCAGTAAGGCCACCGTACAAGAGGGCGCCAGCCACATCTGTGTTTTCAAAGATGGCAAGTAAGGTTGCTTGGCCTTCCGTGCCTTGAATACCTGTTACGATCATGAAAAACACCGTTGCTGCTACTAAAGTAGCGATTGGCCAAAGGAGGTCGCTGACCCGCCCTTGTACTAAAGGCTCTGTTTCGCTGCTGTCTCCTGGAACTGGACCTTTTGCCGTGTCCACAAGCTCACCTGTTTGAATAGCGTGAAGCTCATGCTTGCGCATTGGGCCAATATCAAGCTTGAAGTAAGCTACAGCAAACACCATTAAGATGGCAAACAACGCATAAAAGTTCATTGGTGCAATCATCATAAACGCTTGAAATGCAGAATAGTTTGTTGTCGTGTCTGCTAAAATTTCAGCGATGATCGTGATGATGTACGCCCCCCAGCTGGACAACGGTACGAGGACACACATTGCTGCCGCTGTTGAGTCAACAGTATAGGCAAGCTTTGCACGTGATACATTGTGGCGGTCTGAAAAGGGACGGCTCACATTTCCTGCTGTTAAACTGCTGAAATAGTCATCAATGAAAATAAGAATACCGATGCAGGCAGAAACGAATTGCGCGCCGGTACGTGTTTTTACGCGGGAGAGAGCCCAGTCACCAAAGGCACGGCTTCCGCCAGTTAAACTGATAAGGGCTGCGATCATTCCTAACAATACTAAGAATAATAGAATGTAAAAATACCAAGTGTTCACCCAGCCATCGTCTATGAAAATGCTGCCGATGATACCTGTGATTTGTGTGATCGTATCTAAGATCACATTGTCCGAACCGTGGTTGAGCATGAATGCTCCGACTAAAATACCCACACCAAGGGAAAGTAGTACTTTCCTAGTTACGATTACTAGCAGTAACGCTAGCACCGGTGGGATTAATGATAAAATACCAAAATCCATGTTTTCTCCTCCTAATTTTTTGACGGAAAGCCAGTGCTCGTCCAGGCCCGTGGGTCTGACGTTAATGATAGAGTAGTTGACCTGCGGTATGTCCGTTGACATACCCCAAAAGGCTGACGCTGATAGCTTTCCTTGTCGTGTATTATGTCAGACAATTTGATTAACCGATATAAATGGGGGACGAATTATACTAAGTTGTGGCTTTGAGAGTTAAAGTGATTTGATTCAACCCAGGCGTTTTTCAAAAAAACTGCAATCAATGGATCTGCAACAGAGAAACTTAGTCTCACAAAACCACACAAAAAGGCGACAAAGGAGGGCCTTTGTCACCTGAATAAATTCAAGATGCTTATTGTCCCATCACCAATCGTTAAGTAGTTCTCCACTTCCCCTTTTTAAAGGTGGAAGTGACAGTGCTGCATTTGTTCAATACAACCCCAGCTAAATGAGCGTTGGACCCGCTCGATTCGCTTCGGCAAAACTTCCTTTCAGAAATGATCCTAGCCGTCCAAGACTCCCATTCCTTACTCATAAGCTTCGCGCCTCTACCTCACCATTGCGATGAGGCTACTTGTAAATGTAATTGTCAAACTTGTATAAGTTTAGCAGAGGTAATATGAAAAAGCAATGTAAATTATGTGAAACATTGGGATTTGTTGGTTAGGTGAGGGCGGAGATCGGGGAGTGGAGTGTGCCGTGGGTAGTGTCACTACCCGGGTTTTGTCGATTCAATATACTACTATCCTAACGCCTTCTCATCTGGCAACTCAGAATTTAGCTGTCCTTCTGAATGCCCCTCTGCTCTCGACCTCCCCATTCCTCATACTTATCCATCAACACAAGAAAAGCGCGTATCGCGTATTTCGCAGAGGCAATTGTCACTAAGGATGTTACCCAATTCCAGCCATGTCCGTATTTAATCAGCTTCGTATTTTTTTCGAGCCATCCTTCTGCAACCACCTGCGGAATAACAAACCACCAAACCTTTACCAACGCTTTTATCCAATTGTCACCTAAAGTAGATTTGCAATACCAAACAGTAACCAAAGAGCAGAGACAGTAATCATAAATGATGCTGCTTTTATAGATTCTTGGTAAAAACCGAACAGGGTAACTCAAATAATTTTTATGGGCTAAAACTGGCGCAACGAACGTATTGTTATAGGCATTCAATAAGAATGCAATAAGCCACTTTTTATAATTTTTTCCACTAAGTGAAAATGGCAGTAACACGATACCTGTAATGAGCAAAACCCACAAAGCCCTTTTCTCGAAACGATGATTCATCAGCATTTCCTTCTCCTTTCCCGAAGCAATAATATAGTATAGCTTTTTCAACCTATGGAGATTTATGCTAATTACCTATTCGATCCTTACTGGGAATCACTCCCATGGTGCCCCCATGGTGCCTGTCACCACCCGGAATTTGTCGACATCCATTTATTTGGATAATAATGTGAAGGTTGGAAATTATAAAAGCAGATAGCTTCCTGTTAATCACTTATTGTCGTGAAGCCATTATGTACTTCGCAACGGAATCACACTTTTCCAGTAAAGCTTTTCTTACAGCAAAAATAAGAAACGAGGCAAGAGAATGAACCAAATCCCTCCTTTCCGCAGACAACGAGCCCATTTATCCCAGTTCACAACAGGACAATTGCATTTAAGGCACCCGATGGTTGTTGCATTTTTTTTCTTTTTCCTATCCAGGGTTTGGTCATCTTATGCAGCACCGCTATGCATCAGCACTCATCCTCATCTTATGGGAACTTTTTATTAACCAAATGGCCAATATTAACTCAGGAATTTTTTATTCACTGATCGGGGAATTCTCCCAAGCTATCGAAGTACTCGATAAGCGTTGGGTCATGGTTTATCTTGGAATTTATATGTTCGGAATATGGGATAGCATCCGAACAACGGTGGATCTCAATAAGCAGTACATCCTAGCTGACCGGGAAGATGCTCCCATTGTCCCTATCACCTTGGGTAACTGGGACATCAACTACTTGGATAAACGGAAGCCGATCGTCGCTCTCCTTTGGTCGGCCCTCATCCCTGGTTTAGGATACCTTTATTTGCACAGGGTCATTACTGGCTTTTTTATATTTGGTTACACCGTAGCCATCCTTTATTTCAGTCATATTCCTGAAGCCATTAATTTAACGATGTGGGGTAAATTTGAGGAATCTAAGGAAGTCCTCGATATTCAATGGACGTTATACCTTCCTTCTATTTATATCTTTGTTTTATACGATTCCTATGTTTCAGCCATTGAATTTAATAAGTTATTTGAGAAAGAGATGTCTAAATATCTTAGGACCAATTACCAAAGCCCTAGCTTCCCTTTTCCCATGTAAAAAATGATTAAGTGAAGTTGTAACAGCCGATTATTTCAATTCGTTGAATCACCTAAAAATCGGCAATTTATCAATAAAATGTGAGGCGAATTTTCATGTACGTAATTGCCACCTTTGAAAACTCCACCTTTATCGAAGTGGCCATTTCTGCTTTAGAACAGAAAGGCATTCCGAAGGATAAAATTCTAGCGGCACCATTGGACAAACGAACCGAGCAGCGAAAGTTATTTGATACATTGCACCGTGCTGATGGTTTCAGTATGTTCGATGCAGCTGGAATTCTTGGCACATGCTTTATGCTCCTCGGCGCCATCTACGGTTTTATTTTAGAGTGGGGACCGATCATTTGGGGAATTATTGGTGCGCTAAGCGGGCTTGCCCTTGGTTTTGTCATTAAGCTAATTATGATCAAAAAAAATCTAGGTGCATCTAATAAAATCACTTCCGAGATCGTTCTTATGATCCGGTGTGAGGAAAATCAGTGGGATATGGTGGAAAAAATTCTATGGGATAGTACTGCTTTAGGGGTTACAAAAATATAGGTTGGCAACAGAATGACCTTTTGGAGCTAAACAATTGCTACTAGTAAAGTTGCAAAGTTCACCGTTTCAACTTATCATTGCGGAATTGTTCGAAATTCGTCACCAATACCAGTGAAGAAAGTCACATTTTTCCCAAAAAACAACAAATATAATATTTAATAGATTTTAGTAAATTTATTGGGGGCAATCCAGTTATGAACATCTGGCTGTTGTTTCTTTCCATTTACCCGTACGTTGCCATTGCCATCTTTTTCATGGGACTTCTTTGGAAATATGATAAAAAATATTTGAAGGAGACCTATTCCAAGTTGCAAGCATTTAGTTGTTACGCTGTGAGGTCCTTTTTTACTGTTCTATTACTTATGCAAATCTGTATAACCATTGCTTCTACCCAAACCGCTGGCTACCATTGTCCATTGATGGCCATCGTTACCTTTCAATTTAATTATCAGTTCGTCTTCTCTGCTGATTTTTACACAAATGCAACAATTTTACTATTAAGTAGTTTGCTAGTTTTGTTTCCATTTACACCAAACCCTAATACATATTAATTGACGTAAAAACTGCCCTCTTCCCGAAGGGGCAGTTTTTCTATGGTAAACTGACCACAAGTTACCGGTCTGCCGGGGCCTGCCCACTTGGATTGGTGTTGATGATGCGAAACCTAACTGCTTGTGAAAAGAAGGCTAAAAACTTAAGGGAAAAAGTTCCGAATGGGGCTTCTTCTCCTATTGTTTTACTAGGACAAAATTTCCCTATCTCTTCCGAAGGGAATTCACTACTCCGTTCAAAACACCCATTTGTTTCCAAAATATTGTTTTATATACTAATTTATGTCGAAAATTCACATAAAAATATGATAAATTGTAGAATCTGTAAAGTAAATTATGTTAGTGTTTTATATATAAAGTGAAGAAATGTACCTAATTGTAGTTATTTTATATAACTTCTACTAACGGCCTACATCGGAATACCTGTAATCAATCATGCTTGCTTTACTGAAGCTACCCATAAGATGCTTATAAACCTATCAAAGCATAAACATTAAATACTCCTTAGGTACTCCACCCTTTGTATTCCATTCTCCATTTAGTATGTCTATGGAGAATTTCTGAACAAAACTTACATATTAATGGAAAACAATACTTGCACCTAGGCTTTTGTCTAGCTTGATTGGAGGTTTTCACTTGCACATTACATCTAGAAATATACCTTTCCTGCTTTGGTTAACAATTCTAATATGCTTAATGGTGCCCATGATAATCGACTATACACTATTTCCAGATACCCCATTGACCATTTATTTGTTGTTTCTACTACCGATCATCATATTTCCCTTTTATTATTCTAAGGAAGGCATCTTTGTTGGGACAATATTAATTAATTCGTTACATATTCTATGGGGTATTGTATTCCTGCCAATCTATTATGAAATGAGTTGGCTAAATCGCATTATTAATCATTTTGGACTTACTATCGTTTCTTTTGCTATTGCATTTTTCTTGTATAAATTAATTAAAGAAATGAAACAAAGAGAGCTACAGATTCAAGAGAATAAAGATCTTTACCAAAATGTTGTGGAGATTTCACCAAATCCCATATTAATTCTCCAATCGGATAACATCGTTTATGCCAATAATGCTGCAGTTCAGTTAACAGGCTTAAGTTCAAGCAAAGAATTCACGGATTATTCCATTGAGGAATTTATGTCTCCATCTAGTAAAGATATTTATCATGAAAGAATTAAAACAATTATTGAAGGTGGCATTCCCAATAAACCAATAGAGTATGAGCTAATCCGTCCCGATGGTAAAAACATTTACATTGAAACCCTTGGTAAACAAATAATCTACCAGGGAGAACCAGCCATCCTTGCTGTGGGAAAATGATGTCACTGACCGGAAAGAAAAAGAAAACGAATTACGAAGAAGTGAAGCCTTACTAGAAAAAGCACAACGAATCGCCCAACTAGGAAGTTGGGAAGGAGACCTAACAAAGGAAAAGTTATATTGGTCTGATGAGACATATCGTATTTTTGGCCTCTCCCCAAATGAAATGGAACCGACATATGAATCGTTTTTAAACTTTGTGCCAGAAGAAGATCGTGACTTAGTTATTCAAGCAAATGAGAAGGCATATCTTGGAGATTGACATTATTCCATTGAACATCGAATCATCCGTAAAGATGGAGAGGAAAGATATGTTTTTCAGCAAGCAGAAATTTCCTTCGATGACCAAAACCAGCCTGTATATATCGTTGGGACGTTACAGGACATAACGGAAAAAAGGGAAATGGAAAGGGAATTAGTGAAACGGGAAGAGCGGTTTCGCTCCCTTGTACAATATTCCCATGAAATGATCGGAATCGTCGATGAAAACGGTAAAATCAACTATTTAAGCCCGTCATTTGAGCGTATACTCGGGTATGATACCGAAAGCATGATAGGCATAAATGCATTTGAGATTATTCACCCTGATGACGCTGACTTTGCAATGGAGAAACTTACTGAAGTGCTTCATCACCCTGAAACACCAATAAAAAGCGAGCTGCGAGTTAAACATGAAAATGGAGATTATATGGTTTGCGAATTAGTTTCCACCAACTTGCTTAACAAACCGAGTGTTAACGGTGTAGCCATTAATTTCAGGGATATTACATCACAAAAAAAATCATTCGAAATCATTCAACACATGGCTTTTCACGATGAAATAACACAACTCATTAATAAGCCGAGATTGAGTCAATTAGTTACCCATGAAATACAGTCAAGTTCGCAAAGTTCCCGTTTTTCTTTGCTGTTTATGGACTTGGATAACTTTAAATATGTAAATGACAGCTTAGGCCACCATATCGGTGACATGTTATTGAAAGAAGTAGCTATTTTACTAATAGATCAGGTAGGAGAACGGGGACACGTTTCAAGAATTGGTGGAGACGAGTTTGTTATTTTTCTTCAATCCACAAATCCAGAAACCGTTGCTCTAGAAACGGCTCAAAATATCATTAGTTTATTTAAGAAACCTTTTCATATTAACAACTATCAATTATATATGTCCACAAGTATTGGAATTGTTGTTTATCCCGACGGCGGAGAGGATTTCGATACGTTATTGAAAAATGCAGATATGGCCATGTATAGCGCGAAAAATTCAGGGAAGAATACATTTCGAATTTTTGACCATAAAATCAAAAAAATAAATGAAAGATTGTTCCGGCTCCAAAACGATTTAAGAACAGCTTTAACGAAGGATGAATTTGTTCTTCACTATCAGCCTCGGATCTGTTCAGGAGACCAAAAAATAGTAGGGGTAGAAGCTTTAATACGCTGGAATCATCCAACACTTGGAATGATTCCACCGTCTGAATTCATTACAATTGCGGAGGACTCCGGGTTAATTGTGGAGTTAGGTGAGTGGATCCTGGAAACGGCCTGTAAGCAACTGGTTGAATGGGAAAATAGCGAATCCCCTCCCTTAACCATGTCCATTAATTTTTCTACTATCCAATTTTTACAAGTGAATTTACATGAGAACGTAAAGGAAATTATCGAAAAATACAATGTTAACCCGAAGAACATCGAAGTTGAAGTAACAGAGTCTGCAATTATCGATCAGGATTTAGGAATACAAGAGAATATTAGTAAGCTGAAAGAATTGGGGATACAAATTGCCATTGACGATTTTGGGACAGGCTATTCCTCACTCATGTATATCAAGCGTTTCAGCGCAGATACGATAAAAATTGACCGCTCTTTCGTCATGAACCTTGAAGAGGACACAACGGATATTGTTTTAGCTATCATCAACTTAGCAAAGGCATTAGAGTTAAATGTAGTTGCAGAAGGAGTTGAGACCTTAGAGCAATTCAATAAATTAAAGGAAATGGATTGTAACGAGGTACAAGGTTATTACTTCAGTAAGCCGTTACCATGTGAAGAAATTGAAAAGCAATTTTTGTTGAAAACTCGGTAGGGAAGAGAATGAGAAATGGTTATGGCTGTTTAAACTGCGATCATTCACGGAAGGCGGCATGGTTGCGGAGGGCCGCGTTAGTAAAAGGATGGTGTTTCATAAGATTGGATTACTCTCTTATGGGACACTACCGAGGCAAAGAGTAGTGACTCACACAGCATTCGTTAATTTTCTCTTTAATTGTCGGGCATAAAATCTTCATGCCCGACCATTAATCCTCAACTTTCACCTGAACTTCCTCTCCTGTTATCCCGTCCTTTAAATCCACCCGCCAAACTCCTGCGTCCCCATCAAACACCACATTTAAAACGATAGAAACACCGGAAAAATCTTTTGTCTCAAGCGCTTCACGAATCACCTCTTGTTGAGGGCGGCTAGCTCCACTTGGATGAAGGGGGCGTACCACCTGAAGCTCTTTGGCCGTTGACTGCCCCGGGTAAGAGGTCATCACCTCATCGAACCAAACCTTCGCTTGACTGCCTACCTCTACTCCACCTGGTGCGCCAGAAAACCATATGGCGTCATAAAACTCAGGATCACCACCGGTAGCACTATAGTCCTTAGCTTCAGAAGCAACCACGAGAATCCGTTCCCCTAACTCATCTATCTCCGTAACATATCCGACGATGCCCGGGTCCTCCAAAGGTACAGCCGTTTCCGTAACTCCTTGAGTGACTATTGCTGTTTTCACCGGACCTTTCTCTAGCTTCAAAACAAAGGTCCGAGGGGTTGCATCATCTGTGCAAGCATCTTGTGTCCTATCCTGCAAACGGATTTTTACGGATTCGTCCCCTTCCATTTTCAAGGAAGTTACTTCAACAGGACATGTGCCAGATTCCTGTACACCTAGAAAAAGTGTGTCTTTTTCCTGAAAATCTATCTCTGGCCGTTCCCCTTCGAATTGATAATAATCCCATAACTCTTCAAATTGCGCTACATCTTCAGCCAATGCCACCTGATATTGATACCTTGGCGGTTCATTTCGCGTAAATGCCGTTTCATAAAAATCGTCTGGTAATACCTTTTCACTGGCAACGACTTGCTCGGCGGCCCTTTTCGTTGATGGAGCGTCTGGTCCCGATAGCCATAGAATTGTTCCGATTCCCAATATGAGTACTAACAGGATAGATATCACTACTGGTTTATTCACGAACAACACCTCCACTCTATCAGACGATATCTATTGGAAAAAGTTACGTGATAGATTGTTTAACCCATTGTGATATGGTATTAACCTTTGTATGTCAACGGAGAGGGAGGCAGATGTCTGGCACACATTACACCATTTCTTGGAAGTACAACTGTATTTTGTCTGCTACTTCAACGAATCCTCCCACTTGCGTTAAGTACCGTTCAATTTTGCTCCCTATTTTAACGCAAACGCTTCTTTCGTTAAAATTCAACTCAGTTTTGCTCCCTATTTTAACGCAACCACCACTTTACGCATGTAGTAACCTATAATAACACCTTCTAAAGCCGATTCTTGTTCAAAAATCCGAAATAAGAAATTAAGACAATGAAAAACCCCGATAGCAGGTATGCTATCGAGGTACGGCTTCCAGTTTACTCGGGGCTGGCTCCAGTCTGGAAACAAAGTCACTTAAGATGGCGTTAAATTGTTCTGGATTATCTTGATTGGCTATGTGATGGGCATCTTTAATTACAGCCAGTTCACTGTTTGGCTGCTCCTTATGCCACTTGCTGTTCATTTTTTTTATAAAAGAAATGTCGTGGTCTCCATAAGTCAATAGCATCGGTTGTTCACTTCGTTTCGGCAGCCCTTGGACCATATCTCTCACCATTTCTTTTGTCAAATGGGCAATAATTTGCCTGCCCGTGCGTGAAGAGACGTGCTCCATGTAATAGCGCGTATCTTCTGAGAGGGCTTTATGCTTGGAAAACGTTTTATATAGAGACTTTTCAGGATAGGCTCGAAGCATGGGCGAGATGAGCGGATTCAGTCCTTTGAACAGCTTCGAATATTTCGGATATAATGGCGCGCCTCCAATATGAACGGTGGCTGCCACCATGTCTGGATATTTCCAGGTAGCATACTGACTGACGAAGCTTCCAAGAGATTGCCCAACCAGGATGGCCTTGCGAAGCTCCAGCTTAGAAAGGAGTTCCATGAGAAAATCAGCTGCCGTTTCGGAAAATGGCAACCGTTCATTGATTTTTGATGATTTTCCGTGGAATGGCATATCCCAGATGAGGATTCGATACTCCTTTTTCAAACCCTCCACCTGTTTCCAAAAGGTTTGGTTATCGAGAGCAACCCCGTGCGAAAACACAATGAGTGGTGCCTCTTCCCGTCCATACAGTTCATAATATATTTTGCCTGTTCTGTTCGTTAAGTACATTTTACCTCCCCCTCCCGTCCTATCTCCTTACTATATACCCGTGATTTTTGAGGAACAAACTTGGTCAAACCTAATAAGGCGAATCCTTCCAAAAGTAGATTTCTACGATTATTTCGACACATTCTGCGCATTTTCCTTCTTCCCTTCAGAACTTGAATATTTTTTTGAAAAGCTCTGTTAGTCTTTGTTGTTGATTTTTGCTACAGGAGCTCGCTTTCCGCGGGCAACGCTTCAGCCTCCTCGTCCCTGCGGGGTCTTCAGCCGTTGCTTTTCCCGCTGGAGTCTCGCTCCTTTCGCAAAATCAACGTATATCCAAAATCAACATTATCCACTAACAGAGCCTTTTGAAAAAAAGTATTGACAAAGGAAAAATCCCCCTTAGTATATTGTTAGTTACTTAAGTAATTAACCAATAAGGTGGTGAACCCATAGATGATGAAAACCAAATTAGACAGTGACCGGCCGATTTTTCACCAAATCCGCGACATGATCGAAGAAAGCATCCTAGACGGGGATTTAAAAGAGGGAGAAAAAGTCCCTTCTACGAACGAACTGGCGACGTTTTACAAAATAAATCCAGCCACAGCAGCGAAGGGGATCCAGGCGTTGGTGGACAAAAACATCATTTTTAAACGGAGGGGAATTGGAATGTTTGTCAGCGAAGGGCAAAACAGCAGCTAATTGAAGAACGGAAAACGGATTTTATGACTGAATTTATCGAACCGCTTCTGCATGAAGCAAAGCGGCTTAATTTAAGCAAACAGGAACTCATTCAATTTATCGAAAAGGGGGAACAACAATGAGCATCCAAACATTATCCATCCAGCAGTTAACTTTTTTTCACGGAGACAAGAAAGCGTTAAATAATGTGTCCTTAGAGCTTGAGGCTGGAAAAATCTACGGTCTTTGGGGACGGAACGGTGCTGGGAAAACCACGTTAATGCGCTGTCTAACTGGGATTCTCTGCAGAAAAAGGAACCGTCACCATTGACGGGGCAGAGCCGTTTGAAAACCGGGACATCTTGCAGAAAATCTGCTTCATCCAGGAAAATCATCCGTTAAACGCCCAATGGAAAGTGAAAGATGTGTTTCGCCTCGCACCGAATTTTTACCCTAGCTGGGATGTGACTCGCGGGAAGGAATGCCTGGAGGCGTTTAACTTGAAGGAATCCACCCAGGTGAAGAAAATGTCTAAGGGGATGAAAACGGCTCTCGCATTAACGATCGGTATCGCGAGCAAAAGTCCGGTGATGATTTTTGACGAACCGACAAACGGCCTTGATGCAGCTCTCCGGGAAGTGTTTTACGAGTTGCTCTTGGAAGAAGTGGCAGACGGTGAGCGAATTGTGATTATCTCTACCCACTACATTCAGGAGTTGCAACGTTATATTGAGGAACTGATCGTCCTTCACGAGGGGGCGCTGATCATGCACGAGACACTCGATGAGGTGAAGAACAATACAGGCTACATTCAGGGCATGAAGCAAGAGTTGGCAACGCGTCTCGACCTGGACCACCCTTGTGTGTTGGAAAAAACCGAACTGGGGCCGATGGTACGGGTAATGGTAGATTTGAAGGTGGCCGCAGAAGCAGGTTTGAATGTAGTTGGAGTTGGAACTGGGGCTGGATCAGAATCCGAAGACGGGGTTGCTGCCGGAACTGGAACCGCCGAAGCTGAGGCGTTCGGCACAGGTGGCGGAGGTAGCTACCCTGGTCTTGGTAGCAGCATAGAGATTCAGGAACATGTGGATTTACAAGACTATTTATTACGGAAAACAGATAAGAAGGGAGTGCAGGGATAATGAAGGAAATTATTGGAATTTGGACAATGCTTTGGTTGGATGTGCGGAAGTCGCTGCTTATTTTCTGGTCCATCCTCATCGGAGTCGTTGTCGTGCTATGGGGAGTTGCTGCTTCCATGGGGGACAATGGTAACATGAACATGAACCTTAACACGGCGTTAGTCATTTATATAGCCATCCTCGGCGCCCAGTTTTTCCGCACCAATCTCTATTATGGCGTATCTTTCGGAGCAACTCGCCAGCAAGTTTATGTTGGAACCATTTCCTTTGTGTTTCTGTTCGCCCTGTTGAACGGGGTGATTAATAACATCGTCTACTTCGGGTTTAGGGAGGCGTTTTCCCGTTCACCGCTCGCCATTAACATGGGTAATCTGTATGAGTTGACGAGTTTTCCCCAAACTTTTCTCAGTTACCTAGGGCTTGATTTAATATTGGTGTTGCTCGTGGTCACGTTATTTATGCTCTTTTCGATTGTGAAAAATCAGATCGGGCCGCTTGCCCTGTATGTGCTGGCAGGGGTTTTCGCATTGACAGTATTTTTACCGCAATTCAACAGTGTTTGGGCTTCCTTGGGACGTTGGGTCGTCGACGCATCGTATATTGGTTTAACAGGAACGGGGCTGTTGGTCGTGGTTGTGTTGCTCATGGTTCCTGCTGCTTTCATACGGAAGTTTAAGGTTGTCAGGACAGAGGGGTAGGAGTTGCAATTAGCAAGTGTCTAACATCATTACCTTAAAAAATAGACACGCTTAAATGTAGCATTTATAATTCTAAACACATTGATAAGGGCACGGAACCATCCACGCCCTTATTTTCCTCTTAAAAGAGAATAACCTCGAGGATTATCTCTAAAACTCACTTCAAAGTTCCAGTTAATTTCTAACCTTGACTACTATGCCACCTACTAGGCTATATCTCAAATTTGCTTATAAAAATCCAAGTTCAATTATACCTCTCCTCAAACCTGCTTCTTTCCAGTACATCCTTGGACCTCATGTTCGTCCATTGGGATATAGTCAGGTCTGGTTCGTTGGCCAACAAATCCTGCATGATTTGGTAACCAATTTTATAGCCGCTCCATTGTGGAATGTCGCGACTTTCGGAGCCGAATATGAAACTGGAGATGGTCATCCATGTGGAAACACCTTGAAGAATGGACAACTGCCTCCAAACTTCCGCCTCTTCCTCCGGTGGCAATGGAATCGTCCACGGCGCCGTCACCTCAGGATAGACGATGGAAGCAAATGTATCGGCTTTTCCTTCTGTTATAATGCGGGAAAGAAGCGTGCCATCAAAGTCGCTGCCTGCCGTTCTGCCAAGAAATACCTCATGATGATACTCGTGAGCGATTAAGTACGGTAGCATCTTTTCCCATTCTGAATTTACATCAATTTGTACGAGAATATTCCCGTCTCCCATGGCGATTCCATGGAGTCCATTCATGTTTTCAATCTCAAAGCGGCGGTCCGGGTCAAGGGCCAGCACATAAACGGTCATATCCTGACCACTTAGGTGGGAGGCAGATTCCACTATGGCGTCAGCAATCACTTCCAACACATTTGATTCTTGGAGAGCGGCGATGTTTTTTTCCAACGTCTCTAAATCATTAATTGTGTTGATAGGAACATTTCTGTAGGTCGGGAGGGTTTGGCCCCAGAACTCCATGGCAAGGGGATCTGCTACTGTTTCGCGAAAAATCGAGTCCCACTCTTGCTCGTCGGCTTGCTTCGCCTGCTCTACATAGTCCATCATCCCTTCAAACGCCGGAATGATCGTGAATTCTTGGTTTTCGTAAGACACCGTTTCCGCCGACGTGCCAATATCGAGGTTCAACGCTACCACTACTACTGCAAATGAAATTACTATTAAGCTATAATATGCTTTCTTCACGGTCAGACTTCCTCCTTTTTCCAATACTGTCATATTTATTAGTACGGAGGAATGAGGGGGTGGGTTTCAAAAATTATAGGGAAATCTGGTTGGTTGAAGAAGCTTGTTTGATTGAAATAGCTCGATTTTTCTCTCCTTATTTACGCCATAATGCCTGTTTTGATTTAAGTAGAGCGCTTTTTCCCTTACTACTTGTATCATGATGCTGTTTTGATTTAAGTAGAGCGCCATTCCCCTTCCTACTTACGTCATAACACCCTTGTTGATTGAAGTACGGCTCAAATTTCTTCTCTACTTACGTCATAACACCCTTATTGATTGAAGTACAGCGCAATTTCCTTCGCTACTTACGTCATAAC
>JAJOJL010000124.1 GCA_021208645.1 Bacillus sp. (in: firmicutes)
CGAGACAAATCGAAGCTTTTTCGAGAAGTAAACGCTCTTAGCTGTTGCTTTTCCCGCAGGAGTGTCGTGCCTTACGCTAAATCAACTTTATTAACCATAGTTTCTGTATAACAAGGTCAAAAACCCGACCTTTTGAACAAGGTTTTACAAATGGTCAGTTTTTTTTCGAGTATGATTTTTTCTGTGACTGTTTTTGATGGTTTTTTCCTCTCTTGCTCATTTTTGTTGTTCGTTTAATGCTTGATTATCTCGGGCTTTTTTTGTCATTGTCTTTGGTTGGTTCCATTTTATGACCTCCAGTTTTTACATAATAAAATAGTATGCTCGTGCTGAGTAAATATTAATCCATGTACATTAAATACTATTTGTCTTTCTTAAAAAGTTTATGTACTTGTTTAAAATGTTGCAGGAGAGGGTACGAGTCCAATAACCTACTTCTTTGGGAGGGAAGGCAATGATAAAATGGGTGACGCCAATTGCTGTTGCTACAGCAGCAGGTGCTTATTTTTTAGCACAAGAAGAAAGAAGGAAGCAGTTGAGGGATTATTATAACCGCTCAAAAGCTAAATTGTTAAATAGAACTAAAGAAGAGTGCGATCCAGTTTTACAAGAAAAGGTAGGACATTCACATCCTCATGACCATGAAGATAACACGATGGTGGATGAGGGAGCTGTTTACTCCGTAAATTACTATAATAAAAGAAGAGCATAAGGAATTGGTTTCGTTACAGATGCCACTATGATAATTATCATAGTGGTTTTTTCAGAGTAAACATG
This sequence comes from Bacillus sp. (in: firmicutes), assembly GCA_021208645.1. Lineage (GTDB taxonomy): Bacteria > Bacillota > Bacilli > Bacillales > Salisediminibacteriaceae > Evansella. The sequence continues at coordinate 778 of JAJOJL010000124.1, forward strand.
AATGATACTAGGGAAGTAAGCTCGTTGGTTGATACATATTGTACTGTGCAATTTCAAAAAAAGTGGATTATACAATAAGCCCTAGCAAATACTGTTAGGAAAGGGGGATTGATGATGGTTAAGAACTTCAACCTTTTAGAGGAGTCGAAAAAAATAATTATAGCTGTAGCCAGCGCAGTCCTATTGGCACTAAGTTTAAATTTCTTTTTAATACCGGCAAACGTGTTTGCTAGTGGTTTCACAGGGATTGCCCAAATTCTTGCAGAATTGACGTTTCTTTCTCCAGGTATTCTCCTATTTCTATTAAATATTCCAGTTGCTATATTAGGATGGCTTAGGGTTGGTAAAAGTTTTACCCTTTACAGCTTTATTAATGTAGCTTTTACAACCTTTTTCTTGGAGCTTATTCCTGTTACCAATGTTTCCAATGATATAATTCTTAATTCTGTTTTCGGTGGCGTACTTGGGGGTCTTGGTGCAGGACTCATTTTAAAATTTGGTGCTTCCTCCGGTGGTGTAGATATTCTCGCTTTGCTTCTGGCAAGGAAAAGCGACCGGCCCATAGGCATCTATTTTTTTGCCATGAACGCCATTATTGTACTTACATCGGGGGTGATGTTTGGTATGGAGAAAGCATTGTATACACTCCTTACACTCTATGTGGCCTCTAGGTTAATTGATACGATACATACTCGTCATGTGAAACTTACGGCCATGATTGTCACCAACAAACCTGATGAGTTACAGGAGGCGTTTTTTCGGGAAATTACGAGGGGAGTTACAAGAATTCCAGCAAAGGGTGGGTATACGAAGGAAGATAAAGAGATTCTCATGATGGTTATTACTCGTTATGAACTCTACCATTGCAAAAAATTATTAACGAAGTCGATCCTAATGCCTTTACAAATATTGTTCAGACAACAGGAATTTTCGGTACGTTTCGCAAGGATAATTAGGTTGCTTTTGCAACCTTTTTTTCATTCTACCGTCCAATGAAGTGAAAGAAATAAATGGAGGGGATTGTCATGATGAAAAAATTATCATTTATGTTTGTTAGTGTATTGCTATTATTGATGGCCGCGTGTGGATCGAGTGAAGGGTCTTCAAGTGTTGGCTCTGGGTCTAATGCTTCTGGAGATCAAGGGGGCACAAAAAGTAAGACATACAATGATTTATTGTATGAGGTTGAAGCGAATGTTGAAGATGGCGCAGTGACGGTTGTTATGAAACTAACAAATAACTCGAATGACGATCGTCAAATAGAGTTTTCTTCCGGACAACAGTTTGATGTGTTTATTAAAGACCCATCGGGAGAGACTGTTTATCACTATGCAGAGGATAAGATGTTTACTCAAGCTTTAATTATGAAGGATCTAGCGCCTGATGAGTCCCTTGTTTTCGAAGATGAATGGGAAGCGGATGCAGCAGGAGAATATACAGTAGAAGCCATGCTTATCCTTTATGCTATTGATGGGGAAGAGGTTGACAGTGATACATTTAAGCTAGATTTCCCAATTGTAGTAGGAGAATAGATTTGATTTTAAAGGAAAAGCTCTGTTAGTCTTTGTTGTTGATTTATGCTACAGGAGCTCGCTTTCCGCGGGCAACGCTTCAGCCTCCTCGTCCCTGCGGGGTCTTCAGCCGTTGCTTTTCCCGCTGGAGTCTCGCTCCTTTCGCATAATCAACGTATATCCAAAATCACTATCCACTAACAGAGCCAAAGGAAAAAGAAAGATGCCTTCAATTTCCCAATTGGAGGCATCTTTCAATTGGAGTAATTGGTAGAAATATCACATTATTCATCCCCGTAAAGAAAATAAAGCTAACATTTCTTCGTCATCAAGCTTCCAGATTGGAGAAGCAGAACCATTTAACAAAGCATCCTGCATGGTAAGTTTTTCCCCAATGAGTTGATTCATCTTTTCTTCAATTGTCCCTTTTGCCGTGAAGGTATGAATTGTCACTGCTTCCTTCTGGCCAATTCGGTAAACTCGATCAGTTGCTTGATTTTCCACAGCAGGGTTCCACCAACGGTCGAAATGAATCACCTCTGTTGCTGCCGTTAAATTAAGCCCGACACCACCTGCACGCAAAGATATTAGCAAAAAGGGATCTTTCTTTTCCTTCTGAAACTTGTCAATGAGTTCTTTTCGTTTTTCAATTTTCAATTGACCGTGAAAGAATGGAATCTCTATTCCCCACTCTTGGAGGATGAATTGTTGAAGCATATTACCTAAATAGCGGTATTGGGTGAAAATTAACGTTCGCTTCCCTTCTCGCCAATTTTTTTCTAACAGTTCCAAACATAAATCCCATTTACCAGAACGGTCCATCATACGGTGAATGCTAGGCTCCTTTAAATAATGGGCAGGATGATTGCAAATTTGCTTCAGCTTTGTGATGGCCTTAAACACCCTGGAGCGTTTTTCCACAAGGGATAGTTCTGCATAATCTATGAGTAGGTCGTTAACGACAGCTTCATATAATATTTTTTGCTCATCAGACAAAGGAACGGTATGTTGTATAATTCGCTTCTCAGGTAACCCCAGTTCTTTGACAAATTGCTCTTTTTTCCTTCTTAATAAGAAAGGACTGACTAATGTTTTTAACTGCTCCAGTTGATCTCCTTCGTCAGTGCCCCCGTGTAAAAATTTCGATTGAAACCAAGCTTGATCTTTTAAATAGCCGGGATTTAATAAGTCAATAATGCTCCAGAGTTCTATAGGGTCATTCTCCACAGGAGTTCCAGTTAAAGCAACGACGTGATAAGTGTTAATCTTTCCAATGGCTTTACGGATTTTTGTTTGTGCGTTTTTTTATCCGTTGTGCTTCATCTAATAGAAGGCCCTGCCAATCAAAACCGCGAATAACTTCCATGTCCCTAACTGCAAGGGGGTATGAGCATATGATTATTTTCGATAAGGTGTATTCTTCTTTTAACTGTTTGATCCGTTCTGATGGCTTTCCTTCGTGAACATAATAGGATAAAGAAGGGGCGAATTTGTTTAATTCTTCCACCCAGTTCGTTACTAAGCTAGTAGGACAAATGATTAAGAATGGCTTTTGGTTGGTTTGTGCAATTGTTACGTCCATATAAGCAATGGTTTGGATCGTTTTCCCTAATCCCATGTCATCTGCTAAGCATGCTCCAAGACCGTGATCCTTCATTTTCAACAGCCATTGTACGCCCTCGAGTTGATAGGGGCGGAGTAACTGTCGCCAACGAGAGGGTAATGGAGTAGTTTCTCTCTCCTTGAAATTATTCCATTCCTCACTGAGTGACCATTGAATTTCACCTTCTGTAGCTTCAGGTGAGCCCATTTCAAGCTCTTCCTTTAAGGGGATGTTTTCCCATAAAAAGGCTTTACGCCAATTGTTATAAAACTCTGATTCTCTGTTGCTCGTCTCATATTCTTTATAAAGCTTCTCTGCTAAGGCTAAATCCCAACGAACCCAATGATTATGAATGTAGACCATTTCCTGACGGCCTTCCACCCATTCTTTGAACTGAATATCATCTACGACCATTCCATTTACTAAAAATGACCAAGATATTTTCGACGTACGATAGCCTGAATAATCTTCCTGTTCAGCGGGGTGAATAGTACCACTTATTTTTGGCTTTCCATAAACCTCCCTTATCTGCTCAGGTATTAATACGGGTACGCCCAGATTTTCAATATAGTGGACTTGATGAAATAAGAAATGGGTTGTTTCTTCTAGGGTAAGTTTACACTCCCCAGTTTCTATCTCCATCATTGTAAATGGAAACAGCTTATTTACTCTTTCCCATTGTTCTTTAATAAATGGAATAGGGTTCATAAGAAAGGGGTGCTGTCCCTTGTAAATACCTTCAATGGAATACATATTGCCAGTATTCCATTCTTTAACATACAATTTCAATGTCCACAGCCCATCCTTACCTTGTCCCTCTTGAATAATAAGCTGAAATTGAAAAGGTTTTTCCGTCTTTCCATTCCAGGACATTAAAGCATATGGGTATAAATGTTCAGATAGATGAAATTGGTTAGCCGGGGTTTGTAATGCTTTAATCCAATGTTGATACTGTCTATCCTTTTGTATCTGTAGAGCTTGGAAATAAGGTTGGGTCCATTTATTACTAGTTTTTATAACGGCGAATTGTAGAAAACGAGAAAAATAATCTATTAGCAATTGTTTTCCTTCCTCTTTCGATCCGCATAGTTCAAAGAAATGGGGCTTTTCATGAAGTATCGGGGGAAGTCTTTCCATATTCATCAGGTTATGCCCCATATCTAGTTCCCAGTTTCCTTTTTGCCCTGGTATAAAAGCTTTTTCCAATAATGCGGTATGGATGCCTTGAAGTTCTTGATGGAAAGAAAGGAGAGTTTCATCTACTCGTACCCTACTGTCCTTCTTCCAGTTTCCTACTTGGGAAAGGAGGGTGAATAATTCAGGTAATGGTATCCAAATACCTTCTAGTTGAACAGTCTTGTTATGATCTTTGAAAGTCAGACTGCGTATCTCGTAGCTCAGTCCATAAAAAGATTCACTATCGTGCCAGAATAGGTGATGTTTAAAAACAATTACATCCATATCACTTGTCTTTCTATCCCTTTTCTTATTTGAAAGGAGAAGTCCACTGTCCTTTCCTACAACAACATAACCCAAAACTTCTCTATTTGCAGATATCACTTTTAGACATCTCCTTTTGGAATGACGAATAACGCTCGTACTTCGTTTTAAGCAAGGTAACAAATTCATAGAATCGCTCTTGAGATTGCATTTGCTCGTAAAGTGTAAATAAATTTTCAATATACTTCATAGCCATCATGTAATGTGGCTTTGTCTTTTTTTTCGATTAAACGTTCCGTAAATTGATGGAGCAACACTGCAACACCCTGTTTTTTTTTTATCTACGAGTGAGGCAATGAAAGCATCTTCTTCCGGTGTGATCTGAAGGGGATCTGCTACCCTTTCTAGCAGTTCTAAAAGCCCTTCATCAAAGAATTCATGATATAAAAGTAGTTGAAAATAAACTCTTCTTACATGGGGATGATGGGTTTGTTCCCTCAGATTTCCTATGGCTTTTTCTGCAAAGGAAACTTGTGCCTGTTGTGGCAAGGATTCATAGAACACTTTGTATTTTGGGAAATGGGGACGAACGAGCCATGCAGCTAACCAATCATTTTCATTTGTGTTCTGCATCTGATTCCCGATCTTTCTAGATGGTAAAGGGAAGTGATACTCCTTTTCTAGAGCATTCATAGTAGACGTATAAAAATCAGCCCAGACCTGGTCCCAAGAAGTCATTACATGCAGTTCTTCCGTTTGAAATGGCGTCAACAATTCTTGAAGAGCCGTCTCTAGCTTTTTTTTTACGCAAAGAAAAAAAGTCTCCTCTTAATCATTCTCTTTCGGATAGCACGAAAACAGTAGCAAATGATGGCAGGGGCATAACGTCCTTGTTCCTGTTCAGTTAAGGGCAAATGTTCTCCCCACTGTCCTGTTTCCAGCCATTCGTGAAACATCTCCACTCCTTTTTGTTCAGAAAAACAAATGGTACCGTAGTAATCCAATCTCTTTCCAAGATATTCCTCTAATAGTTGCTCGATTGTATTTTTTTCCATTGCCATCTCCCCAAAACAAACTCATCTGTTACCATTTTACTAAGGGTAGGAACTTTGGACAACTGTTCATTTGATGAAGGATGTTCAGGTTGGGCACAAAAAAAAGATAAGCCGAATCAGAAAAAAAAATCTTCTTTTTTTTCTTGAAAACACATACCATATCTATAAGAAATAGGAAAGGAGCGTGGTCATGAAGGATCGATGTTTTCAGGCTGAGTTCCAAGATGTATTTATTGAATTACCAAGACCTGCATTGAAATCCTTTATTCATAAATTGCTCCAAGCACAGTTTCGGATTTCGTGGCGACATGACAAGGAGACAGTAGAGCTAGTCATTAATTCCCATGAAGGTCAGGTAGCAATTCCCATTAAAAGACCCGATGAAAATTTAACGGTAATTCAATTAAATGAATTAAGTATATGTATGGAAGACTTGGCAATTCTCCTTGAGGAATTAATTACGGAAACGAAAGGGAGGGCCATTGTAAAAACAGAGAGTGGTGGCTGGATTTATGTGAGTTGTTTTGATAATGGGAAGATTGTGTCTGTAATGAAAATCGGTGGAGGTGAAATGGCGGATATGGGGTCATACCGGACGATGAAAAAAAGCCGGACATCACTCGAAGGTTTAGACCCAGAAGTAAAAGACTACATGTTAACAGCGGAAATTGACTATTTACTGATGGAGTTGGTGGAAGCGTTAGAGAAAAACAACGAACAGGAAATAACTCGCATAAAAGAAGAATTAAGCTACCTCTCAAAGGAGCGGGAAAAGCTAAAGGCACTACAAAGTAGTTGAAATGAACATGTTTAGCTCGATTGTCGAGCTTTTTTTTTTGGATTGAAACTATTGGAGTCTAAAAAACTAGGACAGGCCTACGTAGAGAAAATAGGTTGTTGAAAAATTTTTGACCATTTTTAAATAATATGGAATGAACTAGTTAGTTTGAAGCATTTTATTTTTTAGGTAAGGACATGTTATGATTAGGTGGACTACATAACTAGGAGGGATTAATATGGGTCTTGAAGTGAGAGCAGAAGCAACACCAAATCCAAATGCAATGAAATTTACAGCAAACCAAGTTTTGTTTGAAGGGAGCGGCAGCGCTTCATTTAAAAAAGGGGATAACCCTGATCATCCATTAGCTAAGGCATTACTGTCCATCGAAGGTGTAGATAATATATTTGGTTATCAAGATTTTGTGACAGTTAATAAAAAGATGGACCAAGAGTGGGATAGTCTCCTTCCAAAGATCGAAGAAGCTTTTAACCAGCTTTAAAGGAAGAAGTAAGTAGTATAGTCGTAGACATTTTTTATTAGTGGGTGTTCCAAGAACTTTGTAGTTTTCTTATTACGGCCCCCTTTGAAAAACTAGGGTTAACCTCCCTGGTTTTTCATTCGGGGATTTTTTTGATGGGATTCAGTCTTTTATCCTTCCTTAAAAAAACTATACGACTCTAAGTGAAAAGGCTTTAAAAATTGACTATCTTGTGAAACATGCAAAAAGTGTGAGTAAAATCACCTTAAATTGTCGTATAGTAGATTAAGATAGAGTTAACAAAGGAATACGGAAGGAGTTGTCAAAAATGACGGAAATTCATGGTACTTTAGCCTAAATGTTGAAAAGCCTGAGCAACATTGCTATGCAATTCAAGAATTAGTGAATGAGCATATATACCTTAAAAATAAATTAGATAAGTTATACCACCTAGCTTCCATGCTTGCTTATGACCCTAGTAGAGAAGATAGGCTGCTGTTACTAGATAAACTTTATAATGCTTTAGGGCAGTTTAAAACGGAATTAGATTCCCATTCACAGAAAGAGGACAATTATTTATTCGATCTGGTGGCTGAACATATAGGCAGGGAAGAAGGACCTATTGTTGTTATGGAGGAAGACCACATAACGGCAAAAGCAAAAATTCATGAGTTTTTACGGAAATATCAAGAATTAGACAGAGAGAATCCTGATGATGATATCCGTGAATTAACAAATTATGTATCGGTTATCTTCCACACTTTAACGGATCACTTTCTAAAGGAAGAAGAGATTTTGTTTCCGATGGCAGAAAACAATTTTGACAGAAGCCGAGAAAAAAACACTTAGAACAAATTTATAAAGAAATATCTATCGCATAAAGTTCTTTGATGAATAATCGAAGGGCTTTATTTTTTTGTGTTCTCATTTCTTGACAAACGAACAATGTAGCAGAGTAAAATAGTAAAGTATATGGTGATTTTGTGAATGTAGCCTTCTTAAAAGGCTCAAACATTAAAGGGGCTTTTTGTTTCCCGTAGAAATATTCGTATGATTGGAGAGGTTAGATTGGATAGCTTATCATTGAAAGCTCCTGCCTATTGGAAACGAGGTCTTCTTGACGGAATTCCTATTGGGGTCGGTTATATGCCAGTAGCTTTAACTTTTGGCTTGATAGCTGGAGCTACAGGGTTAACTGTGCAGGAAGCTGTATTAATGAGTTTAGTTGTGTTTGCTGGAGCTTCACAATACATGGCATTGTCCATGATTGCATTAGGTTCAGGAGCATTGGAAATTATTGCTGCTACCTTTATCGTCAATTTCCGCCACTTGCTCATGAGTGCTTCTATTCACGAAAGGGCAGAAAAGTCGTCAAAGAAAGTGCGTGCATTGTATGCTTTTGGACTAACAGATGAGGTGTTTGCTGTTGCATCAACGAAGGAAGCTCCCGTACGCTCAGGATACATTATTGGGGTGGCTGCTGTTGCATACATAAGTTGGGTATCCTTTACTGGAGTCGGTTATTTTGCAGGTTCTTTCTTGCCGGTGGTACTTCAGGAGAGTATGGCTATTGCCCTTTATGCGTTGTTTATAGCTTTGTTGGTACCATCAGTGAAAAAAGAAGGACGTTTAGTAATTTCATTGGCAGTATTAGGTGGAATATTCCATAGTCTATTTCAAGTTTGGATTTCAACAGGTTGGGCGATTATGCTCGGAACAGTTGCTGCCATTATATTTTTAGAAATCGTTGAGTTGTCTGTAAAAAAAGGAGGGGCAGATTCGTGAATATGGCAATGGTTTGGATGATAATTGGCATGGGTGTTGTAACATATATTCCGCGCCTGCTCCCTCTGGTTATGCTTCAAACGGAAAATTGGCCAAAATGGTCTAAACGCATGCTATCGAGAGTACCTTATGCAGTATTAGGGGCACTAATTTTTCCCGGTATAATAACAGTTCATGAAAATATTTGGTTCGGTCTGCTGGGAGGTCTATTGGCCATTATATTATCATATATCGGATTACCCTTAATCGTTGTCGTTGCCGGGGCAATTGGATCCTTGGCAGTTTTAACCTATTTCTTTTAAATTTTTTCACATTTATGACTCGGTGGGTATAAAAAAGAAGCTTTGTTATATACGAATACGAAGCTTCTCTTTTTTATATTTATAATTGTCTTCCATAACGTTTAGAAACAATGTCATAAAAGCCTAATGAATTATATAACTTCTTCGTTGCAGCATTATTGATTCCAGTTTCTAACTCAATCCCTTTAAAGCCTTCTTGTTCCGCCCAATATAAAACTTTTAGCAACAGCTTCTTAGCAATACCTTGGCGGCGGAAGTCTTTCTTTACATATAAATCATTGAGCCAAATATAACGTCCGCCTTTGTCAAGACCGATGCCAGAATTTAAAAATGCACAGCCTACAATTTGTCCATTTGTTTCAGCAACAAATATTTCAGCTCCAGAATGTACATGAAGTGCCAAATCAATCGTTTTTAACAACTCTTCTTCTGTTACAGCTTCACTAAGGGCATTCATTTGCTCTAACATCAGTTTCGTTATGTCAATACGAATTTTATCATCACAGTTTTTTTCTACTTTATAGACTTTCATTTCATTTAACCTCCAATCACTATAACATTACCATAGATTTGGAGGTTTTCTCTGTTAATTTTTATATTTTTAAAGAACAATCTGTAATGAACTAAGCTGACGCCTTTCTACTTTAAGGAAAATAACACAGTTATAGGCGTCAGCTGAATGTTTTGAAAGCTTGTATACTATTTGGATTCAGTAGAGAACTCTTCTGCCATTTCGTACAATGTTTGCTGCATATCCATTAATTGGTCACGTTCAGCAAGATTTGAATCGGCAAAAGCTTGTGATAAAGCCTGCTTTGCACGGTTAATCTTTTCATTGGCTTCAGCTTGGGTTTCCGGTGTGTGCGTTGCGGATATGGCCTGTTCAGCTGCTTGTACGGCTTCCCTTGCTTGCTGAAAATATCTGTTAGCCATTGTTTAAACCTCCTGATTTAAAATGGAATTTTCATCTTTATTAGCATGTGTAAAATAATAAAAAATAAGAGTTGTTTTTAAATTTTTTTCGGTTTTAATTATAAAGCTTAAGTGTAAAATGTTATTTTTTGCTTGAGGATTTTTTATCATCAAAATAAAAAACTATCCGTTAACATTTATGTGACGGATAGTTTAATTCGAAACAGAAGCTTCCTAAAGCTTAAAATAATCCTCTAATACGGCAACACCGTCTTCTTCATTACTCACTGTCGTATCATCGGCGATGTTTTTTAGGGCATCAATAGCATTTTCCATGGCGATACCGTAACCGGCATAATCGAGCATTTCCAAGTCGTTATCTTCATCCCCGAATGCAATAATCCGATCTGGTGGTATTTGGTAATACTCTGAAATTTGTTTCAGGCCGACAGCTTTATTTAAACCAGCTTTAACAATTTCAATTACATTCCAAGGTGCTCCCCATGATCTTTGTTCAATAACTTCCGCATGGGCATCACGAAGGAGGTCTTTGAGCTCTTGATGGTTATTGTCCTCCGGATGAATTAAAAGTGAGGTAGGATCCACTTGGAGTAATTCACCTAAATTCCCGTATTCAACAGGGGATTGGCCTAATGTAAAAGCTTCAGAAAAACCTTGGTCTTTGTATCGTAAATAATATTCATCCATGACTTCTACCATGATATTTTGGACTTGAAACGCTTCTGCCGTTGCTATGATTGTTTTTGCAGTTTTCTGGTCAAGTGGCGTATGTTTTGCTGTGAAGTCTTTACTGTTTTTTGGGTGGTGTATAAACGCACCATTGAAGTTGACGATGGGAGAATCGAGCATTAATTGGAAATAATAATCTTTACTGGCACGGTAAGGTCTTCCTGTGGCAATAACCACTTGATGACCTAATTGTCGAAGTTTGGCCAATGTATTTTGATTTCTCAAGGATATATTTTTATCGTCTGTTAAAAGTGTGCCGTCTAGGTCAACGGCAATTAAATGCTGTTTCAAAGTTTACCCTCCAATTAGCTTGTTTTTAGATACTTTCAATTAGTTTTCTTTTGTCTTTTTTTCTAAATTCAATTAATTGTTTTTCCACTTGTTGCTATGACTTCCAACTGAACTTGATGGGCTTATTCCTGTATTCATGTTATAAATATACTATACTAAATGGAGGTTCCGTCAACAAATGGGTCCCTTTTCAAGTTGCAAGCTCATTAATTTGATTTTTAAGAGGAAATTCATTACGATGGAATTTGAATGAAAGAGTCTTTCAGAATTTATTTAAAGAGATATTAAGCATACATTTTGATGAGCATACTATCGATTATAATAGAAAATTGGAGGTGGGGATATTGGAGCAATTTTTTGCCACATTCTCTGCTAGAACGATATGGACACCGGAATTAATATTTATACTTTTAATTTTTAGTTTTATATACTTTTGGATTACAGGTCCAATAAGAGATATGTTTCCAGATTCAAAACCTGTACCTACAAGGCGAAAGGTTTATTTTCATTTAGGACTTGTTGGGATTTATTTTGGATTTGGTGGTCCTTTATATGTAGCTGGGCACTTAATGTTAAGTATGCACATGCTATCCATGGCCATTGTATATTTGATTGCACCACCATTACTTTTGTTAGGAATTCCTTCTTGGTTCTTCAAGTTTTTCACGCGTTTTTCTGTGTTGAAAGGAATTTTCCTCATATTAGGCTATCCAATTATCGGCCTAGTTTTGTTTAATGCATTGATTTCTTTTTATCATTTACCGATCACCTTCGATACGTTAATGGTAAATGAAGGCTGGCATAATGCCTATCAGCTGTTAATGCTGTTTGCAGCGTTATTAATGTGGTGGCATTTATTGCCTCGTATTACAACGAGATATGAACTATCGGAATTGAAAAAAATTGGCTATATGTTTGCGAGTGGTGTATTATTCACACCAGCTTGTGTATTAATTATTTTTGCAAGCGGACCTTTGTATGCTATGTACACAGATCCAGCAGTTTGGTCTACTGCAATTGCGTATTGTCTGCCACCAGGGGCGAGTATTCCATATGATGTATTTACGACTGGCAAAATCAAATTGCTTTGCTTAGTCCAAGGCATGACCAGCAACTGGGCGGAGCACTGATGAAAGTTACTCAGGAGCTTGTTTACGGAATTGCTATGGGATATGTATTTAGACAATGGATGAAACGGGAAAAAACAGAAAATGCTCAAGTAGAAATAAAGGCATATGACATGGTAGAGCAACATTAAAGGGGAAACGGGGAAAATGTTATGGGTAACAAAAAACTGATTCTATTATTAAGTATACTCGTCTTAGGTATTTCTGGCTGTAGTTTTTTATATCAGTCACCCCAACCGAAATCAGAATCAATCATCGATTTAACTACCCAGGAAGAAGTGTGGAAAGTAACTCAATTGTCGGGACTTGATGAGAACGGCAACGAATGGTCGACGGATGATATGGCAGGGGAGTGGTGGCTTGCAAAAACCATCTTTACACGTTGCCCGACTGTCTGTATGACCATGACACCAAATATGGTGTTGTTGCAAGAGGCGATTTTGGAAGAAGGATTGGATGTGAAAATTGTTTCATTTACAGTTGACCCTGATTTTGATACTCCAGAAAGAATGAAAGCATACGGAGAAGGTTATGGGGCAAGTTTTGAAAACTGGCAGTTTATCACAGGATACTCGGAAGATGAGATAGCTGAATTTGCTGGTGACTCTTTTAAGGCCCCAATTGTAAAAGTCCCGGAGCAGGAAGATATTATGCATTCTACCCGGTTTTTCCTTGTAAACCGGGAAGGACATGTTGTTCGTATGTATAACGGTGAACGGGATTTTGATTTGGCTGCCTATATTGAAGATTTGACAGTTTTGTTAACAAATGAAAAATAAAAAAAAAGATTGCATCCGTTATCCCTATGAACGGATGCATTTTTTATTTACAATGAGTAAAGAGACTTTTTAAACAAAAACAGTTAATAATACAGATCAACGCAGTTTTGTCATGGATATGGAAAGGAAGGTAGCCGCTATGTTTGAAGAAAGACAGCCCATACTTGTTAGTGAGGCAGTGAAACGAGTGATGGAATTTTCCATAAGAGGAAATAAGAAGGAACATGTATTAATTGGGGAAGCACAAGGGCGTTATTTGGCAGAAGATATTAAAGCTGATCATAATATTCCTCCTTTTGATCGCTCACCATTAGATGGTTTTGCCGTCAAGAGTTCAGATACAAAGGATGCTAGCTCGACGAATCCAGTATTGCTCGAGGTGATAGAAACAGTAGGTGCCGGTGGTGTGGCAAAGGAGATGGCAGCACCGGGACAGGCTGTGCGGGTCATGACTGGAACGATCATGCCAGAAGGTTGTGACGCAATTGTCATGTTCGAATTAGCAAAGGACAAGGAACTGGACGGTAAAGCGTATATTGAAATCAAACGGCCATTTGCTCCAGGAGATTTTGTCTCCTTTGAAGGGGAAGAAACGAAAAAAGGCGATGTACTCGTTCAAGTCGGTACGAGAATCCATGCTGGTGTGATTGCGGTACTGGCAACCTTTGGGTATAAGTATGTACCAGTAGTGAAACGGCCAGTAATTGGCGTATATGCTACAGGAACGGAGTTACTAGAGCTAGATGAAGCGTTAGTTCCTGGAAAAATACGAAACAGCAATGCTTACATGATTCAGGGTCAAATTGAACAGGCAGGTGGAGAAGGGAAATACTTCGGTCAGCTCGTAGATGACTTTGATCAATGCTACGAAGCAGTACGATCTGCTCTAGGGGAAGTAGATGCCCTTATTACTACAGGTGGTGTTTCCGTAGGTGACTTTGACTATTTACCACAAATCTATCAAAAATTAGGGGCTAATGTTTTATTTAATAAAGTTGCACAACGTCCTGGGAGTGTAACAACTGTTGCAGAAAAGGACGGCAAATTACTATTCGGCCTATCTGGAAATCCATCTGCCAGCTATGTTGGTTTCGAACTGTATGTCCGCCCGTGGGTTAAAACATATTTAGGTTCTCCTACACCTTATCTCGAGGCTGTAAAAGGGACTTTAACAAAGGATTTTCCAAAGCCAAATCCATTTACTCGGTTTATTCGAAGCAAGATGAATTTCACAGTAGAAGGGATAACAGCGGAACCTATCGGGATGGATAAATCCCAAGTCGTTACTTCTCTGGCCCATTCAGATGCTTTAGTCGCTCTCCCAGGAGGATCTAGGGGCTATCAAGCAGGTGACAAGGTAGATATTTTATTGTTAGATAGGGAAGGATCAGAAATAGCATTTGAGGACCCTACGAAATTAAGGAATGAAAAGGAAATTGAATAGTCCTGCTGTTTTTCAGGTAGTCGGTTATTCTAACAGTGGCAAAACAACTTTAGTAAAAAAATGGTTAGAGTATTTGAGTTTAAAGGGGTGGAAAGCTGCCACTATTAAACATCACGGCCATGGCAGAAAACTGACCTCCATAGATGAGGGAAAGGATTCCAGTATTCACCGTAATGCAGGTGCCTTAGGTTCCTTAGTCACTAGTGATCAGGAATTACAATGGAGTATTCAGTTAGATAACCCCATAACCTTGGAGAAGCTAGTGAATTTTTATGGAATAATGGATCTTGATCTCATTATTGTTGAGGGTTTTAAAAGGGAAGCATTTCCGAAATTACTACTAATTAGAGGGGAAGAGGATTTCCCATTAGTAAATACATGCAGTTCAATTCGTCTGATTATTTGTTGGCGTAAGGAAGACAAGGAGACATTAATGAAGGAGCAGGACGTTCCTGTTTTTCATATTGACCAAGAAAAAGATTATTTGCTTTGGTTGGACAATTGGCTACAAGGTGAGAAGGGAGAATAAACAATGGCAAGTAAACATTTTGAAATTACCGAGGACATCATTCAAATTCAGGAAGTAGTTGACAAGGTTGCCGATAGAAATGCAGGGGCAATCAACACATTTATTGGCACAGTACGGGAAATGACGAAGGGGAAAAAGACACTACATCTAAAAATATGAAGCCTATGTTCCTATGGCAGAAAAAAAGCTGGCACAGATTGGTGACGAGATTGTGAAAGACTTTCCAGAAGCGAAAGTTGCCATTACCCACCGCATTGGAGAATTGGCTATTTCTGATATTGCTGTTGTCATTGCAGTCTCCACACCTCACCGAGCTGATTCGTTTACGGCAAGCAGATATGCCATTGAACGGATTAAAGAGATTGTGCCAATCTGGAAAAAAGAGCATTGGGAAGATGGGGAAGAGTGGATTGGCGATCAATTAGAGAAAAAACCATACCCTTCAGGGAAGCCTGAGAAGGAGGATTTATCGTAATGATTAAAGTGTTACTTTTTGCAGATTTACAGGAAAAGGCTGGGAAGCGGGAAGTGGAGATTGCCGCTGAGGAGATAACCGTAGGAGAAATTCGCGAGCAACTCTTGGAACTATATCCACAGCTTACGAATATTAAAACAGCAATGCCTGCTGTAAATGAGGACTATGCTGACGGTAATCATGTAGTGAAGTCAGGTGATACGGTAGCGTTTATTCCACCTGTAAGTGGTGGGTAAAATACAAGAAGAGGGTGACTAAAAAGGGGGGCTTGCCCTTTTTAGTCACCCTCTATTCAATGAGCGAAGCCGTCGCAATCTTAAAAAAGCCTGATAGGAGTGGGTTTTTCCTATCAGGCGCACGACGAGCGAAACTATTGTCATCGTTTTTATTTAAATTAGACATCCTTTTTTTGAGGAAATTTATGCAAATGAAAAGTCCTACGCAAACATATCACGAACTTTTGGACTCATTCTTTCAGGTGTCCAAGCTGGTTCCCACACAAGATTTACTTCACATTTTTTTATGTTTTGGTGCAGTTCTACTGCAGCTTTTACCCCGTTAATCATCGTATCGTGTAGGGGGCACCCTGGAGTAGTTAAAGTCATGGTAATTACTGCATTTTCTCCTTCTGTTGCCACGTCGTAAATGAGTCCTAAGTTGACCACGTCAACACCTAACTCAGGGTCAATTACCATTTCTAGTTGCTTCATAATTTCTTCTTTTAATTCTAGTTGATTCATTTGTTTTTCCTCCTCTGATTTGATTTATATGTTCTTATTTGCTCGATGCCCAATTTGGGTTACCGAACTAAAATAGGTAACGAATCGAGCTTATGCGTGCCCAATAATGGATTGCTGGATTGAAATAGGTAACGAATGGA
>JAJOJL010000074.1 GCA_021208645.1 Bacillus sp. (in: firmicutes)
CACGAATTTCAGGTTCATTTTTTACACAATGCTCCATTGCAAAAGGGCATCTTGGATGGAAGCTACAACCCTCAGGCATTTTATCAGGGGAAGGAACATTTCCCTTAATGCTTTCTAATTTCCCGTTTGCATTAAATATTTTTGGAGTGCTATTCATAAGTCCTTGGGTATACGGATGCTGCGGATTTTTAAATAAAGTAAATACATCTGCTTCTTCTACCACTTGGCCTGCGTACATGACAATAACCCGATCTGCTAATTCTGCTACAACACCTAAGTCGTGGGTAATTAATATGATTGCCGTATTAAATTCACTTCTTAAATCCTTCATTAATTGTAAAATTTGTGCCTGTATCGTTACATCGAGAGCGGTGGTAGGTTCGTCTGCTATTAATAGTTTAGGATTACAAGACAGGGCTATTGCTATCATTATTCTTTGACGCATTCCACCACTGAGTGTATGGGGAAAGGAAGAGTATACTTCCTCAGCTCTTGGGATACCAACCTTTGTTATCATTTCGATACTCTTACGCCTTGCAGCATCTTTACTAAGTTTTTGATGTAACATAAGTGATTCTGCAATTTGAAAACCAACAGTAAATACAGGATTAAGTGATGTCAGTGGTTCCTGAAAAATCATGGAAATATCGTTACCTCTAATTTTCCTCATTGTTTTTTTATTTACTTTTGTTAAATCTTTATCTTCAAAGAGGATTTTTCCATCAACAATTCTCCCTGGAGAGCCTACTAAACCTAATATAGAAAAAGAGGTAACACTTTTCCCACATCCTGACTCTCCCACAAGAGCCACAACTTCTCCCTTGTTCACTTGAAAGGAGACGTTGTGTACTGCAGGAATGATACTTTCTTCGGTGAAAAAATACGTCTTCAACTGTTGAACATCTAATAAAACTTCCTTATCCACACCAATTCCCCCTTTCATTTCTATATTTATGACTTTCTACCTTGTAAGCGAGGATCTAACACATCTCTTAGCCAGTCTCCTAAAAAAATGATACCTAGAACAGTAACGGTAATGGCTATTCCAGGAAAGGTTGCTATCCACCAACTTGTTGCCAAGTAGTTCCTTCCTGTATCTAACATGATTCCCCAAGAGATATTTGGAGGCTGTATCCCAAGACCAAGGAAGCTTAAAGATGCCTCAAGAATAATTGTCGTAGCCACACTAAGTGTGGAAACTACTATAAATGAAGAAATAACATTTGGTAAGATATGTTTTATAATGATGAGAAAGTTTGGTGTACCGATAGATCGAGATGCTTTAACGAAATCTCTTTCTTTTATACTCAATACCTCTCCTCGTATGAGTCTTGCGTAAATCACCCAGTTTGTAACACCAATAACAAATATTAACGTCCAAATACCTGGCCCCACAACGGTTAAAACAACTAAAATAAACAATATATTTGGGATTGCTAGGAAAGCATCCACCAAACGCATTAATATATTATCTAGAAATTTACCGAAATAGCCTGCTATAAGCCCTAAAGTCACCCCAATAAAACCTGCTACTATAACAGCACAGATACCTACAAGGAGAGAGATTCTTGATCCGAAAATTATTCTACTTAATAGGTCTCTCCCTAAATGGTCAGTGCCTAAAATATATTCACTGGTGCCACCCTCTAACCAAATAGGTGGTGTATGGATAAATGGAGGGTAGATTTGATTGGGGTCATGGGGAGCTAATTGTTCAGCAAAGATTGCTACATTAACAACTAATAAAACGATTAGTAAGCCTGCCGTACCCGTTTTACTTTTCAGCAGTAAATTTATCCACCTTTTTACGGGTGAAGTTTTCTTCATATCCATATTTGCTCTATGTTGAGATGGGTCCCCCTGTAAAGTACTAGTTGACATCTGTTTCTCCCCTCTAATCAAATTTGATCCTTGGGTCTAAAAAACGGTAGAGTATATCAGCAGCTAAATTAATTGAAATTACCATAAAGGCAATAACAAATACTGCTGCTTGTACAATTGCCATATCTCTTCCGTGAACTGCTTGTATTAGTAGTTGACCCAATCCTGGCCAAGCAAAGACAACTTCTGTAATAAGTGCCCCACTGACAAGTGTAGAAACTTGTAAAAACGTAATTGTAATTACTGGTACTAATGAATTTCGAAACGCATGTAAATATACAATGGAAGATTCTTTTAACCCTTTACTTGTTGCTGTTCTTATATAATCCTGCTGTAAAATTTCCAACATACTCGAACGAACAAGTCTTGTCATCTCAGCGGCAACACCAGTACCTAATGTAATCGCTGGTAAAACTAAGTGGGCAATACTACCTCTACCGGAAACAGGGAATAGTTGATAATTCACTGCCAAAAGTAAGATGAGCATAATACCTAGCCAAAAGTTTGGCATTGCCTTTCCTAGAACGGCTCCACCAGTTATAAATAAATCTATAAAACTATTTCTTCGTAATGCAGACCATATACCAAGTGGGATAGCAATTAGAGTTGCAACAACCATTGATGCAAATGCTAATTGCAGTGTTGCAGGGAGCCGTTCTAACACAATAGGTAATGCTGCTTGATTATAGCGAAAGGACGTTCCGAAATCTCCTTGTAATAAATTGGAAACATAGGTACCAAATTGTACATAGAAAGGTTCATCTAAGCCTAAAGCGGATCTAAGCTGATCTATTTCCGCAACAGTTGCATCATCTGGTAACATGAGAGCAACTGGGTCACCTGCAATATAAACCAATACAAAGACAATAAATGCAATAATAATTAAAGTAGGTATAATTTGAAGTAGCCGTCGAACTAAGTATTTTCCCATGTATACACCTCTACTTAAAGTAAATAATTTGGATAGGAAGAGGTAATATCAACCTCTTCCTATACCTTTAACTATTTCTTCGTAACGTCTTCTGGAATGTAAATAGCTTCATCTAATCTTGTGTTATATTCGATCCGCTTATTAATTCCAAAGAAAACATCTGCTTGGTAAAGTACAATAATTGGTACCTCTTCTGCTACAATTTCTTGTACCCGTTGGTAATTTCTATCCCGGACAGAAGAATCCATACTACTACTTGCTTCTTGCATCAATTGCTCTACTTCGTCATTTGTCCAATCAATCATACCTGCTGTCCACGATTCTTCATAATAAGCCAACGATTGAGCTGCATCGAATAAGGATGCCCCTAATGCTATGAAATAACCATCCTTATGCTCTTGTGCCTGTCTAATATCAACAAAAGCACCCCACTCCATAAACTCCATCTCTACTTCAATTCCTACTTCTGCGAGCATACCTGCTACCATTTCAACTGTTTCTCTATCTTGTAAATATCGACCATTTGGAGAGTGAATATGAATTTTTACACCATCACCATACCCTGCTTCTTCTAATAATTGACGAGCGTAATCTGGATCGTAGTTATATTGACCATATAGTTCCTCGTTTGCACCGAAATTCCCTGGATTTACCCTTGTTAAAGACGGTGTACCTCCTCCGCCAATAACAGTATCAATTAAAACTTGATTGTCGATTGCGTAATCAATTGCCTGTCTGACTCTCACATCAGAGGTAGGGAAGCCTTCTGTACTACGGATAAACAACATTGCTGTCCGATTCGAAGGTCCTGTTACTAAAGTCGTTTCATCTGTTTCTACTCGATCCCAGTCAATTGGAGGTATGTTTGCTGCAATGTCGATTCCTCCAGTTAATAACTCTGCCACTCTAGTAGAATCTTCAGGAATTACTCTGAAAACGACAGTATCCCAATCGTCGACCTTACCTGCAAAGTAATCATCATAGACGTCCAATACTACTCTGTCGTCCCTTAACCATTGATTAAACTTAAATGGTCCTGTTCCAACTGGATTTTCAAAGAAATGGTCCCAGCCATTTTCTTCTATATAATTTTTGGGTAAAATCCCAGCCCCTTGACGGGAAATACGATTTAACAGAATTGGATGGGGCTCATGTGTAATAATTTGGAATCTATAGTCGTCAATCACCTTAACTTCTTTAATTTGATTAAATTGACCATGACTTCTTAATGAGTCGTCTGTTGCTACACGTTCAAGGGTAAACTTAACGTCCTCCGCTGTTAATTCATCACCATTATGGAAAAGTACGCCTTCATTTAACTCAAATTCCCAAGTAACATCATCTACAAGTTCATAACTCTTTGCTAAATGTGGTTCAAAGTGGTCTCCACGATTCCAAAATAAATAATCAAACATGTTCATATGAATGGCTTCTGTAGTAGTAGTGGTATGGTTGTGAATGTCAAAGGTTAACATATCAGGACCTAAGGCAATGGTTAACGTTCTGTCCTCTGCTGATTCTGGCTCAGTTGTTTCTTCGGTTTGTGACTCACCTTCGTTATTTGTTGGGACGTCACTGGACGAATCATCTCCACAGGCTACTAAGAAGAAAGCGGTTACGGAAAAAATTAACATCATTAGTAGGTAATTTTTCATTATTTACTCTCCTTTATAAAAATAAATTATTGAAGAGAAAACTCGTTAACGACTGATGCAACAAGTTTAATCCCCTTAATATAATCATCGATAACAATGTTTTCGTTAGGAGCGTGTATTTTTGAATCGTAATACCCTACACCGAATCCAACTGCTGGAATATTATATTTTTTACATAGTTTGTACATTGGACCCGTACCTGGTGTTGTAATTAATATTTGTGGCGGTTTTCCTGTTGCACGTTCAGTGACCTTTAATACTGTTTTTACTAACTTATCATTGGGGTCTGTTTTTGCTGCACGCTTACCACTGATTTTGACAATTTCTATGTCGCCAAATCCATGTTTATCAAGGTGCTTTCTTAATAATTCTAGTATTTCATCAGGATCTTGGTCTGCAACTAAGCGAAAGTCTATTTTTGCCTTTGCAGTGGAAGGAAGCACTGTCTTGGAGCCCTTTCCTGTATACCCCGATTCTAATCCACAAATTGTACAAGTAGGTTGAAAAATAAGTTTTTCTTTGAGTTGGTAACCTGTTAGATTGAGTAAATAGTTTTCGAGGGCAAGGGAATTAAGTTGTTCTTTTTCCTTGTAAACCATTTCCTCTAATATTTTTCTTTCAGTCTCGTTTGGTGGAAGGACCCGATCGTAAAAATGATCAATTAATATTTCTTCGTTATCGTTTTTTAACGTTCCCAAAGCCCAAGTTAATCTCCAAGCTGGATTTGTGATAATCGCTGCGTTGGATGAATGGACATCGATGTTGGCCCCTCTGGCTACTAGCTCCACATAGAGCATCCCCTTTTACACCAAGCCTCACTTGCAAACTATCATCTACATTTCTATAACCAGATTCCCAAATGTAACCCGTCGGCTTGATTTTTTCTGGATATCTCTCTGCGATTTCATGGGTATGAACACTACCGATTTCTTCCTCACCATCAATGACGAACTTAATATTAAGGGGAACATCCCCATACACCTGTTGATACGCGTGAATTGCACATATACGAGCCATTAAATTTCCTTTGTTATCTGCAACCCCTCTAGCAAACAGCTTTCCATCTTTTATAACAGCTGAAAATGGGTCAGTTTCCCATTGGTCGATAGGGTCTTCAGGTTGAACATCATAATGATTATAGAACGCTAAAGTTTTTTCCTTTTGTAGATTAATTTCTCCAAATACTATGGGGTTTCCAGATGTAACTACTTTTTCCGTATTTGCTCCTGTCTTTTTTAAAAAAGACTCAACTAAATTGGCTGTCTCGATAATTCCTTTATTATGGGCGGAAATGCTAGGTTGGCGGCACAGTTCCTGTAGCCATGAAATGTATGTTTCCTTATTATCTTCAATGTATTGATATAGTTTTTCCATGAATTAATCCTTTCTCCCCAACGATATGAACAATTTTTACATTATAGCCGGCTATAGTTTTAAGTATAGAATAATGGTCTTACTATGTATAATAGAATTTTTTTTTATTTTCAAAAAATTTTTGTTTTAATGACAGAAGGGGAGTGGGTGCCGGGTGCCTGTCACCACCCGGAATTTGTCGAATAGGAAGGGTCGTGGGAATAGATGGATAGACTTTTTTTACAGGTTTTGTACCGTACCCATGCACCTGTCATAATTAACATAACTTCCAATTTCAGCAAAGGAGTTTTGGTGTAACTAGGAGAACTAATAATTTAGGTAAGGGTGCCTGTGCGTCGCGATCCTTAAAGTAGACACTAAAATTTCGGTTTTTGTTGAAGGAGCCTGTGCTGGCGGGTGCGGCTCCTTTTCTCCTTCTTAATATTTTGGAGTATCTCAGAACACAGGTAACCAGTCAAGGAGGGCACTTGACAGCTTCCCTGAGTTCCGAGGTTTCGTTGTTAGATTAAGAAGGAGAAAAAATGAATAAATATTAACTTGCTTGGGCGTATTGGACTGGTGTTAAGTAGTCTAGTACGCCCTGGATTCTTTTGTTGTTGTAGTAGTACATATAAGTGTCAATGTGAGATTTAATCATTTCTATATTATTCTCTGTTTTTAGCTCATGTATTTCGGTCTTTAGATAAGAGAAGAAGCATTCAATACACGCGTTGTCGATGGCATTTGCTTTTCTCGACATACTTGGTGTTATTAGAGGGTTGCCATCTATTAATTTTTTCCATCCGTTTGAGCGATAGTTCACCCCTCTGTCAGAATGCAGGATTACTCCAGTTTTAAGTTTTACATTTTCTAAGGAGGAAAGTAGCGTATCTTCTACTAGTTGGACATCATGAGATTCTGAATACTGATACCCTAGTATGTGATTATTGTGTAGGTCCATTAAAGCAGAGACATAGAGTTTTTTATTGGCAATAGGAATTTCGGTAACGTCAGTTACCCACTTTTCATTTGTGCTTGTTGTTTCAAAGTTTCTTTTCAATAGGTTTTCGTAGATATGGCCTGCAGCGCCAATACCTGTAATAGATTTAGTTTTTTTTGTGGTACTTTCTTGCTTTACATTTATAATCCATTTCTTTCATAAGCCGTCGAACAACTTTTTTCACTTACAACTATATTATGCACATTTTCTCAATTCACCGTGAATTTTGCGATAACCAAAATTCTTCTTGTGTTCCAAATAGACTATTGTTATAGATTCTTTCAACTCTTGGTCTCGCTTGGATTGTTTTTTCTTCTTCCATTTATTTTGCAATACTTATGATATCCGGATCTCGATACATTAAGTACCTTGCAGATTTTACCGATTGGGTACTTTGTCTTTAACGCATCAACTACTTTAAACTTTGTTCTTTTTCCTCCTTTCTTAGAATGTGTAGGTACTTTTTTTAAAATTTCGTTCTCCATTTTTAACTCTCTTATAACATTATCTTTATCTAATGAAGAGGAATTTCGGAGTTTTCTTTTCAACCCAACCTCACCATATGTTTCATATTTTTCTATCCACACATAGATATAATCTGGATCAACTACTCCGTGTAGTTTTGCAACACTCTTTACGCTTTCACCAGATAATACTTTAGTTACTGCATCTAATTTAACTTCGTATGGGTAACTTTTATACTTTTTAATTGTAGACATGGTTATCTTCTCCTTTAATATGGGTAGATTTAGTTTCGCCATCATTTACCGAAACTAACCTGTCTACTAATGTGGGCGCAATTCACTGACACCACCCGATTTTTGTCAGCTTACTATAAGGGCTTCGAACCCTGATGCTTTTAGTCTTCCGGCCATTCTTTCTGCATTGGCTCTATCTGCGAAGGCGCCTACCTGGACGCGGTATAGTTTTTGGGTACCTTCCGCGGCCTTGGCCTTTCGTATGTCAGCATTTCCTCTCTGTAACAACTTCAAGTTTTCGCTGGCTACCCATGTCATGATTCCTGGGGATTCTATCCCGCTGGTTTTTGCTATTCGTCTTCCTAGTAATACACAGGGTTTGCCGCCCCTAACGACTGGTGTGTGGCCATATTGAATCTGGGTTATTTTGTGATAGAAGTCCTCTTTCACCCACGCAGGAATCACAGGCCCACCTGGATAATACCGATCAGCAGATCCTATAATTTCTACTAAATCTCCACCTTGAAATTCCTTCACCGTTTCACCTCCTCCCGTATCACCATTCATCTCAATGCTATCTCTCAACAGCAGCAAACGAGTTTTCACGGCAGCGCGAAACTGGTCCATTGTCATTCCGTGCTTTGGGAACCAGTGCATCGTGTCGGCGTGGTTACTGGCAACGCCCCTTCGAAAGCCCTCGGAGTGGGAGATGATATTCTTCTCCGTCAATCCATACATTTGACAAAGCTTGGCAGATAAACTAACGGTATTTTCCCACACTTGGCGAAAATAGGGTTCCTGCCTCTTCACATCGTAGCCGACCATGGTGGCACCGCTGCCGTAAGAAAACCCACCTGGCTCACACATTTCCACCCCAATATATGAATTGTTGGCCGTGCCGCCTGAATGCCAGCCCCGGTGGTTCCACGGGAGATACTGCCACGCCTCCCGGTCATCGACGAAAGCATGGACACAAACTTGCCGGTTGATCTCCCCAGCCTGATAAGACTTGTTCCAACGGCGAAACCAGTCGGCAGCCATTACACCAGGGGTCGCCGTCGAATGAATCATGATCCCCTTCGGGGTGATTTTCCTACCTGCCTTATAACAATCGTTTCGAGTCATAAACTTGGTTTTAATTTTTAACATTGGACACTTCCTTTCATGATTTTAAGAGCCTTTCCAAAAAGGTCGGTTTTTGAGCTTTTGGGAAAGGCTTGAAACAATGAGCGGAGCCGTCGCATTTTTTGAAAGCTGACAGGAGTGGGGTTCTACTGTCAGCGCGCGACGAGCGGAGCCATTGTCCAAGTACTTTTTGGATACTAACTATAAATATTTCCTGAGAAATTTCGACATAGTTAAGTTGTTTTTTCGACTAAAGCTACTAAACTACTGAGGCACGTCTTCCCACCTGACAAGATAACGTGCCTCCATCAACAGCCACCACTCACCCCATACGTTTTACATTTCTCCATATGGGGACTTCCTGTAACAAAAAGTTCACTCGCTCCTCGATTAAAAGTAGCCTCTCTTCCCCTTCAGCTAATTCCTCTTTTTCCACCCTTATTTCTTCCAGCTTCTTTTTTACTTCTGCATCTACCATCCAGCTAATCTTTTCTAGTAAACTATCAACCTTTTCTTCATTTAACTCACAATACTCAAAACCAAACTTCTTAAGGGCCTCCTTCATTCCCTCTTGAAAACTTAATCCTACAACCATGAATCGAGCCTCCGGGTTATTAACCAAAGTATTATATCTGGCTATTTGACCATAAGCATTGTCTTTCACCCTTAATTTCACCTCCACATACACATCCAAACCGTCCTTATCAGTAAATAATAAATCACACCTTTTCCCATTCAAGTACACTTCTTTATCCTTGAACACCAGCTCAGCTTCTATTAATTCCGGTTGCACCATTATTGCGTGTTTCAACTCCATCTCATCCATCATTTCACCCCCTTCCTCTCCTCTGACATAATCCGGGTGTGCCTGTCACGACCCGAGATGTCTCGCTGCCTCTACTTCACCTCCCCTACATCCTGAAACAAATTACATTCCTTAATGAACGCCAACTCTACTGTTCCTACTGGACCTTCTCGCTGCTTGGCGACGATCACTTCGATCCTATTTTGATTCACCGTATCCCGAATGTAGTAATCTTCCCGGTACAAGAACGACACCACATCGGCATCTTGCTCTAAGCTTCCCGATTCCCTTAAATCGGCCAAGGTAGGCCGCTTGTCCCTCCGTGTTTCCACACCCCGGGACAGCTGCGACAACGCAATAATGGGGATATTCAAATCCCTCGCCATCGCCTTCAACGCCCGGGAAATTTCCGCCACCTCCTCCTGACGGTTCATGCGCTTCGTGATCGGCCGCAACAGCTGTAAATAATCGATAATAATAAAATGCTTCTTACCTGGGTGCTCACTCATGAGCCGACTCGTATTGGCGTAAATTTCTGGCACCATCACATTGGATCGATCACAAATAAACAAATGCTTTTTCTTCATCCTCTCCACCGCCTTCCCATACGCCTCCCAATCCTCCTCGTTAAACCGGCGACATGGGTCCCGTAACTTTTGGGAATTTATCTTCCCCTCTGCCGAAATCATCCGCTGCAGAAACTGCTCCTTCGTCATTTCCAACGAATACAAATGACCAAATACATCAGGCTCCACTTCCATATGCCCTGAAGCAATATTCAAAGCAAATGCCGTTTTCCCAACGGAGGGCCTTGCTGCAATAATGATGAACTGGCCGCCCACATGGCCGTTCGTCAACAAGTCGTAATCCTTAAAGCCTGTCTTTAGTCCCCTGTTCACCTCCCCCGATACAGCTGCCTCATACATAGCCGCCATCTTGTTTTCCAACTGAAAGCTATCCCGGCTCCCCCCAATCGTGTCTAACCTTTTCAACTCCTCCACAAATCCCCTTACCCGCTCCCCCACAACCACCTCCTTCGTGTCTGCTAAAAACTTGGATGCCTCCTCTCGAACCTTGCCAAATTTCCAAGAACGAATTAGCATATCCTCATAACTTTTATAGCCCTTGACAGCTGGAACCCCTTCCACCAATCCCACTAAGTCAACCTGAGCCATATAATTAGCCCCCAGCCGTTCATACAGCGTTGCCCGGTTAATTTCCTCGTCCCTTTCTTCAATATCCTTCATGGCCTGGAATAGGTCCCGGTGAATCCTTGAGAAATGCTCCGGTTTCACCACCAGTTCCCGCAGGACCGAATTGTCTAGAAAAATACACCCAAGCAGTAACCTTTCCGCTTCAATATTTCCTTGGCCTTGGACCACCATTGGCCACCTCCTCCCATTCCGCTACTTGCCGGAGAACATTTTTGTTGTGCTCCGGCCTCGGTTTTTCCACTAAATCAAAGATGGTTGGCATGACCTTATTCTGCCGCACATGATTGTCCAGCCGCCGCATGACCACTCGGAACTCTTCCCCTACTAGGAGCCGGTACCATGACTCTACTACCGCCCCATCGATCAACAACTTTCCTGGAAAAAA
Source organism: Bacillus sp. (in: firmicutes) (assembly GCA_021208645.1). GTDB lineage: Bacteria > Bacillota > Bacilli > Bacillales > Salisediminibacteriaceae > Evansella. Next base: position 11,048 of record JAJOJL010000074.1, read on the forward strand.
TGATTAATTTCTCTTAACAACAACGCCGTTTCCCGCTTATTCATCCTTTTCTAGCTCCTTTAAATACTTGTCAAAGGCAAGCTCCCCTGCAAGGCTACTCTCCTCATTTAAGTACGCTTCAAATTTTGATCCAAATAACGTCTCTGGACGGAGAAACTTGCTCATTTTACTGTCTGCAATCCAATCGAAACATTTGTTGTCGATCACTTTTTTAAAATCTTCGAGGGAAAAGCCTTCATGGAATCGTGCTTGGATCAGCCGTCTGGTCACTCCCGTTTTTGGATTAAATTTCTTCAACGCCTTTTCATTTAAGTAAGCGACCACCTCCCCAACCGGTGCTATCAACTCCTCCCTTTTCCTCTTCCGCTTCCCCTTCCGCCTTTTCCTTCCCCCTTCAACCCTTTCTCCTTGCAACCCCATAACAGCTTGTCCCTCATCCTCTTGAATCCCAGCTTCCTCCTTCGCCCCTCCCCCCTTTAGGGAAAAATCACGTTTGTACCCCTGCAATACATAGCCTCCCTCACGGAGAGCTTGCTGCAGCTCAACAAGATTCACCCGGTACTGCTTCGTATGATCCCACCGAATCGTTGGATTTCCCCGTTCTGCAAGGAAACCCAAATCAATCAGCTGCTTCAAGTAATCACGCATCGTTTTCTTTGACACCAACATCATCGTTTCTTCTGTCAACTCTTCTGCTGACTTATAGATCCAACCATGCCTTCTCTCCAGATCCAGTTGACCTTCTCGTTTCTTCTCCTCTGCCATGTAGGCATCAAAATCTTTCACATGCTGCGTCCAATAGATTAATTGATTCAGGACAATCGCCAGCTTATAATCTTCCGTGACCATCACCAACTCTTCTCTTATGACAGAACGCTTCCATTTTTCCATTTTTCTCACCTTCCTCTTTTTTTTCTCATAACTCCCTTCACCTACTAAGTATCTATTTACAAGGAAAAAGGACGAAAAAATTTTAAAAAATATTTTTTAATTGTGAACATCCTGTGAACACAAAGGGGGGATTCAACTGGTATACTCCCTGCTGTTTACCTCTCTAAGACCTTATATTCTAGTAATCTCCCACCTCCTACTACAAAAGGCCGACCTGAATTTCCCCTCCCCCCTCGTGGATTTGTTAAAGATTCTTTTTTAAAAAAATCATCCCTTACAGCCACCACTAGAAATGGAAACGTATTTGCGACTGCAAAAATAAAGTCGTTCCTTTTCTCTTCAGACCCTCTTTCCAGTCATTTGAGAAAAACACATATCTTGTCTTTCAATTAAGTAAGGAGCGAACCAGGCACCCTCCTTTCAATAGGGGATAGGGCTTTAGCCTCCCATCTGCGTCCCCAGGGCAGCCATTACTCAGGTACTAATGGATTTCATTCTTTAAAATAATAAAAAAAATTGAAGCACCGTCAGGCTTTAGCCTGACAATGCTTTATTCTTTTAAGTATTTTTTTAAGTAATATTTGAATAATCTCTGGTATTGTTGTTTCCAAGTTGGCCGTTCAGGGTTTCCTTTTTCCACACCAGAGGAAAAGAAACTCTACAACGGGGTTTCCTTTTTCTAAGACTTTTTTTTTTTTCCAAAAAATCGAAAGCTGCCTTTATACGGAAATCAATCTATTACTTCACTTAATTTGTAACTAAATCAAGGTGAGTCATCAACACCTGAAATCCCTAAAAAAATTCCGCAAGTCTCTCCCGATAATTTTTCCCTACGCACCTCTCACCTCACCAATAACTGGAAAATATTACTCCCTTTCCCCAGGCAACACTTCCCTTGGACTGAGTAAACAAAAAGAAACATCACGCCCCTCATGGGGTTTAGTCGGACACAAAAATGTCATAATAAATTTTCGTCCTTTTTCCCCTCAAAACGGTACTTAGTAGGTGAAGGGAGGTGAATGAACATGGCTGAAATTAAAAATTCCAGGTTATCATTGAATTTTGTAGTAGGTTTCACAGACGAAGGGGAGCCGATCTTTAAAGCGAAGCATTATCGCAACATCGATCCTCAGGCAGGTAGCGAAGCTGTTTATGACTCAGCAATGGCCCTTGCCGGTTTGCAACAGCATGAAGTAGAGCGTGTAGAACGAAGCAACACATACGAGTTAGGTTTATAAACTAGACCCAGTCGTATGATCGTTGCAGCAGAGGTCAGAAAATAAAGGAGGTGAATGAAAATGACAAAGCGATTAGAACTGTTGTTCATTAATGAAGGAGGCAAAAACGTGACTATTTCCGTTGACGATCCGAAAGAGCCGGTCAATGCCCAAGAGGTAACGGAGGCTATGGACGCCATCTTACTTCACAACGCATTTGTTTCTCCTCAGGGCTATCTCGTGCAAAAGCGTGGTGCACGTGTTGTAGAACGTAATGTAGAAACGGTAGATATTGAGATTTAATGACCGAAAGGTTCCATAAACGAGGACGAACCGTTTGAAGATCAGAGAGGGGCTTCGCTACTAGCGGGGCCATTCTCCTTATTCGAAAAAGGAGGTGGAAAAAGTGGAAGCATGGATGAGTCTTGTCGGTGATTATGGGTTTCCTATTGTCGTGACCTTCTATTTACTGTACCGGATTGAAAAAAAGCTGGAGCAACTCAATCAATCTGTACTGTATTTAGGAAAACTAGTCCAATTTGGCGGAAGATTTACACCTACAAGCCCGCCAGCCGTCCCCCATGAAAAATGGGAACTGCCCATCGTCACAGAGAACAAAAGGTAATGGATGAAGTAGGTGCTAAAATTGCACAGCTGGAAGACAGAAAAAGGTCCCAGCCCCATATACAAACACGCAATTAGTACAAGGGGCTGGAACCGAAAACTCAAAACGGATAAATTAGTAGCTCAAAATGGAAACTGTAAGATCTCAACTTTTCTTCTAATAATGGAACCTCCCCCAACTATAATACTGAGGAAGGAACCACTTCTCTCTACTAAATCACCCCTTCGAATAGACTTTTTTTAGTTTCCTAAGGGCTTGTTGCCGCCAGCCTTTAACGGTACTTGCATGAATTCCATAAATACTAGCCACCTCTTCAATGGTATAACCTTTCATGTACCCTTCTGTAATCCAGAATTTCTCCCTTTTCGATAAACTAGCACGATTTAACCAATCGTCGATCAACAGCCTTTCCTGGTCAATAACCACAGGAGGAGATAACTGGTTCAGGCTATCTTGCCCCATTAAATGATTATGCCTCCCCCACCGATCGTTTTTACTAATGGATTTCATTATTTTTCCCGAAACATAACTGTACGCAAAGGGGGCAAAATCGCCTTTGGTTAAGTCATACTTCTGCCATGCTTCATAAAGGGCAATGCTACCAATTTGTAGATACTCATCCTTGTCCTTCCTCAACTCTAACTTACCCATGATGGCGTATATCATCGGCAAATAGGCTTCATAACAAGCTTCAAAATCTCGTTCTCTATCATTAGTTTTTTCCACAGGAGTGATTCTCCTCATGGAAGCGCGCTTCCGCTTATTCCGCGGTTAAGCACAGTTTAATAGATTGGAGAAATTGTCACCAATGGGAGAAAATTTAATACACCATAGGGCATATTGTAGATTTGCCTAGAGCGTACGCATAGTCCCCCTAGGGCATATTCCAATTCAAATCTATTTGTCGTTTTTTTAAAAAAATTATCATTTAAGCCGAAAAATGTTCAATATTTTGACATATTCTCGGTCTTTACAGAAATAAAAGCAAAGAATATAATTTATTTAATACACAATATATTCCAATTTTAAATCTACCTTCCATTCTAGCAACCATTCCCACTCATTGTGTAAGCTATACCCATTTCACTTATCCCTTGACGAGACTGACAACGCATACATTAGGATTTAATATTAATCTTTTTGAAAAATACGATTTTGTCTAGAAGGGCTTCCCGCTCTAGATACATTACCTGCGGAGAGCATGGCAGAGGACATATTGCTAATATGGTGAAGTTATTTTTTTTGTTTCGTTATGCTCAATACTTCACATATAATTTTCATATACGAAACACTTTAAGCAAGACACATTAAATTCGTCTACTACCATGTTAAAACTCAAATAGAAAAGTTTTGATAAATATTGAAGGGAGCGAGGGAAATGTCCGGATAGAACAGATAACGGTAATAGGATCGTGAATAGATGGCAGCCAATATTCGTAACAAAACATGAACTCCTTTCACAACCAATGCTTTAAAGAGCGGAGATCAACACCAGGAAAGCAACGTTGGGAAAATCATGGAGAAATGAGTAGAAGAAAGAGAGGGAGAAGAAAATGGATGTAAAATTTCTAGCAGAATACAAGATTAATAATCAAACGATGGCACTGATTCCAAGCCATCAGTCTACTTATCAAACGATCGTCCATGAGACATTACAGATTTACTATGTTAACCAAACATATGCCGAAATCATGGATAACTCTAGGAAATAGGATATGGAGAAAAAAAATTATCGAAGAGATCGTAGCAACGTATCGCGTTAATGAAAAAAACGATAGCCTTGATTCCATGCCTTCACCCTAATTTTGGAACCGTTGTTTATGAGACAGAAAGGACCATTTATGTGAAGGAAGCTTGCATGGATATTCTCGATAACTCTTGTATGGATGGTGGGGCAAGCTATATAGGTAGAAAATCTGTCATCGTTCGTGACTTGAATTACATACAGAAAACCATCGTCATGATTGACCGACACAAGAAGCTATATATTTTTCCAACGCATTCGCAGGAAAACGTACTATGCTGCTGGATTGTATCGGGGCAAGTACTTCAAGTGAATGCTTTAAATGGAAATCCTAAAGTTTCTGAAATTAAGTTTAAAGGCGGAAGAGTCATTGTTTTACCTGTATCTAAAAGAATTATCGACGGGCAACTGTTCCGGGCCTACTCATGTCAAATAAGGTATTCGAACAGTTAGTTTAAAAATAAGGTTCCTGCCCCCCCAATCAGTTAGTTTTAATCGTATAGGGGGCAGGAACCGGTCTTATAACAACAGAAGAAAGTTGCCATAACAAGTGGACTAATTGTAGACTGTTCATATATCACCTTTTAATAAGAGATGTTTTGGGAATCCTTATATTAAGAATGGGAGGTGTATGGATGTTGAATAAGGAGGATAAAAATATGCATATACAAACTTCTGCAAAAGAACATGAACAAGATCTTTCTTTTAAGGAACAACTTAAGTTACTATCTAAATCAGCTGGTACCGCTCATATCGGGGAAAAATCTGATCAAATCTGCCGGGAAGTTAGAGGAAAGGAATAACCGTTTCAACCAGACAGGGTATGACAGAAAAGTTCCCATTCCCATTGATATTTATGAAGACATCTATGCCTTCCCCACACACTCACCGAAGAACTTCAAATGTAGTTGGCTCTTTCCAACCCACATTCGCTCCATCACACCAGACATAGAAGATGCCAGCCAATCCAAAATTACCTTTCATAACGGCCGCAGCATAACCCTAAACACCAACGCAGAGATATTAAATAAACAAATGCATTTTGCTACTTATTGTATGTATTTGGCAAGAGAAAAATGTATAAAACGGCAAACCTTTTTACAGACCACTTGCCAACAGCTTAATTTACATGCTATTTAACACTAATGACTCTCTCATTCGATTACTATCACCCCCAAATAGTACTAAATGAGAGTGATGAATCAAACGATCTACAACAGCTTCGGTTAAGATAGGATCTCCGAAAACATGGTTCCATTGGCCAAATTGAAGGTTTGTCGTTATGATAATGCTACGTTTCTCATAACACAGTGAAATCACTTGGAAAAGCAGCTCTGCCCCTTGCTTATG
>JAJOJL010000017.1 GCA_021208645.1 Bacillus sp. (in: firmicutes)
GGAAGCTACGAAGCGTTACTAGCAGACGCAGGAGCATCGCTCGCGAAACGCGACTGTCATGATTGTTTTTCCATACAAAAATGACTCAAATAAATTTGAGCCATTTTGTTTATTATTTTTCTAGTTCTTGATCTACAGAAACGTCACTTTTATATTGTTTGAAAACCGGAAATTCAGAAAGGTTTTCGGGGATTTTCCCGTTTTCTAACAATATAATTTTAACGATATTTTTATTTCTAGCCATATGGAACTTATCACCATACTCATTTTCTACTGTATACTTTTTAAGGGATTGATAGTCCTCTTCTTGGATCGAAACTTTGTAAACCTCACCATCTCCAGATACAGCTTCTTGCTCAAAACCTACCTCAAATTCAACAATCTGAATTTGATCATTTTTCATGTTCCTCGTTTGTTCTAATACTGCTTTTGCACCTTCCGTTAACTCCGACCATTCCATAACTGTATCTCTCCCTTAGTGGACCTTTTTCATCCAATTTTTTTCACCTTAAGGATATCTATTCCAATTGCGTATTATACCATTTACACGACAGAAAATCATGTGATAGGACAGATTAACTTTCCTTTATCCTCATCTTACCCTAACAAAATTAGGAATAACCAAAAAAGAAGAGAATTTCTTCGTGGCATATAATCCACAGAAATTCCCTTCTAATTTATATTTTTTAAAGATTGTATATTTATGGATGGGGACACCAAAATGAAAATATCATCATCAAAAGTTATTTATTATTTGACTGAAATCCGACTCTGATAGTAGCTACTCCTAAATGCTCATGGGCAATTCCCATTATTTTATCGGCTTCTTCTTTGGATAATTCATCAGCTTTCACATAAATTTTAACTTCAAATTCGTCTGCAATTACCAATGCATCTTCATATCCCTCTGAACGTAACAAATTCTCGACCATTTCTTCGTTTTGCTGCATAGTATATAAATTCTCTACTTGTTCCAATGCTCTTATTTGAGTTTCTGCAGAAGCGTCAGCAGAAGCAACCACACTCATTAAATCCTCACGAAGTCGTCCTTGCGTATCTGTACGTTGAAGTCTAATTTGATTAAACATTTCATTTACAGTCAATCCAGAAAAGAAAGAGCCTTCTCCAAGAACCTCCTCAACCTCTTGAAGCTCAATAAGAGTAATATCTCCATCCTCTGTATCCGTGTTCAATCCATCATTTTCAGTTTCTTCCTCTTGTTCTTCAGGCATAAACGCTTGGTGATCTTGCATTCTGTCCATAGAAATGTAATAAACAGATAAGACGATAATTAAACTTAACATTGTTAACAACCATACCGTTTGTCTCTTAAGTACCATTTACGATTCCTCCTCTGATTTCCTTGGTAGCACCGATACTCGGTGTTGAGGTACATCTAATACACGACTGACAGCTTCTACGATCCATGTTTTTATTTGGATATTTTCCACTCCGTTGGCAACAACGAGGACCCCCCTAATATCTGGTTTTTCTGTTTTTACAATAAGGGCTTCCTCTTTATCACCATTTCGGATAATTACAACCTGCTCTTCCTTTGATTTATCTTGTACTTCCCTTGTTCCTCCTTCCCGATCTGATTCTTCTGTGAATTGCTCCTTTGTATTGGTGTTATTTTTATAAACAATCTTTTCTGATTCTGCAATATTAACCATCACAGTAACATTAGTAACTCCCAGTACATTTTCCAACGCTCTTGCTAATTGGGTTTCATAATGGGTTTCATAATCAGCCATTGTGTTTAACTCTCGGGGCTCCTCGTTGGATTTAAATACTGTTGATGCTACCTCAGGTTCCTGTTCTTTTAATACAGGCATTACAGGTTCATTATCGTTAGACTGCATAAACGTCCCGATCATCATAAAAAAACACCCCAAGAAGTAATAATCCTGCTAAGTACTTTATTGGCAATTTATTTCCTGAAGTTTTTAGATTAAAAGCTCGAAACAGTGCAGTATCTTTTTTGTTCTCTCCCATATTTAATCCTCCCCTCCTTTCATATGAACGTGTACAATACTTTCAGGAACTTCCCATAGCGCTGCTAAAAATGAGCTGATCTCACTTGTTTCAGTTGGTGTTGTCATGTCTTCTTCCTTCGGTAATTCCTGCATAATTTTTACGGGATCAATTTCAACTACTTTTATACTGTTGTCGTGCTCCATTGCATCAACAGGCTGTAAAAGAACATACACGCTTGAAAGGTTATCTAATGTTTGTTCATGCTGTAATGAATTAAATTCTAGTACTACATCTAATGGCACCACCTCAAACCGTTCTTCTAATTGTTTTGTTGCCTTATTTTTTAATTGGACAGCCACTTGTTCAGAAATATATGCAAGATTGTCCATTTCTATATCCATTTTCTTAGATTCTAATAAACTAGAATTTTTTTCATTATCAACATCTGTCCAGGAAGTAATATCTTGTAACCATTCATCCGTATCTGTTTGAAAGATAGAAAGAAGGGGTTGTAACATTACCATAAGCAGCATAAGTCCAACAACAAGCTTTACATACCTTTGCATTTTAGAGTTAGGCAATAGCAATTCTAATATTGTGGCAAATAAAATTAAGAGAATAATATTTGTGATCCAGGCTGTTATAACACTCATGCGCTACCTCCTTTCTAATGAAATCGTATATAACTAATATTTGAAAATTACCTCATCATTAATGATAAGTTACCTGAAATGACAATGATGGTAATGGATAGAAAGAACATTAAAGATACAGTTGCTAATGCTCCGAAAATAAACACCATGGATTTTCCAATGATAGACAGACATTGAACAATCGGGCCTCCTCCTAGGGGTTGCAGAATGGCTGCAGTAAATGAGTAAATAAGAGCCAAAGCTAATACTTTTAAGGCAGGAAATGTGCAAATTAATAATAGAATTCCAAGTCCAACAACACCGACTGTATTTTTCACTAATACAGAAGCCCCCATTACAGTATCTGCAGCATCGGTGAACATCCTACCAACAACTGGAACGAAATTACCTGTAACAAATTTTGCTGTTCGGATGGCTATCCCATCTGCTATGGCAGCAGTAGCACCTTGGACCGATAAAACACCTAAGAAGACAGTAAGGAACACTCCTAAGCAACCAACGGCTATATTACGGATAAATTGTGCAAGTTTTGTCACTTTATAATGCTCCGTCATGGTACTGACGATAAACAATAATGTTGATAGAAATAAGAGAGGTAAAACAACATACTGAACAAAAATTCCACTCGTATGTACGAGAAACATAATGATTGGGTGGAATAATGCAACAGAAGTAACGCTTCCAGAAGAAGCCATCAACACAAGTAACAACGGTACAAGGGAAACCATAAAATTACTCATAATTTCTATGGTTGTTTGGGCAAATTCCATTGCCAATCGAAAGCTATTCAATGCAATAATCAGTAATACCATATAGGTAATGGCGTAAGCTACCTTACTGATAGTATGTTGTTCAAAGGCCTGTTGGAGCTGGGCTAAGATCATAGAGAAAACAGCTAGCATTACTAAGGTTCCTAATAAAACACCATTTGCAAATATCTCATGAAACAAAAACTTAACAAACCCAGAAATCCATTCGCTAAATGAAAACTGCTTGTCTCCACGAACAAAATCCATAAAGCTTCCTCTCTGACTCTCAGGAAGGAAGCCCTCATATTCATTTACAACATCTTCCCAAAATTGACCAATCTCTTCTATCCCTAATCTTTCCAGTTGTCTATCTACCAAATCTTCCTGATCTGGCCCCGGATGCGCTTCTCCAGCTCCTGATACAGACAAGGGTAGGAGGAGAAATAAAACTAGAAAAATCATTAAAATTGCTGATTTTTTCATGCTTCTCCCTCCTCCACTAGTTTGGTATTAATCCTATAATCGTTTCGATAATAACGGAAATAATCGGAATAGCCATGACCATAATTAATACTTTACCGGCCAATTCAATTTTTGAAGCCATTGCTCCTTGACCTGCATCCTTTGCAATTTGTGCACCAAATTCAGCAATATAAGCAATTCCTACGATTTTCAAGACAGTTTGTACATACACCAGATTAATGTTTGCCTTCAAAGCCAACTCTTCTAGCATTTCAATAATGGAAGAAATCTTATCTATAAGGAATAAAAAAATGATGACCCCTACAAATACAGTTAGCAAAAATGCAAATATTGGTTTATGTTCCTTTACTACCAAAGCTAAAAAGGTAGCAATCAATCCTAGGCCGACAATTTGAATGATTTCAATAGGTCATCACCCCCACTAGCCTTGGAACAGAAATACGCTGCGAATCTTTTGAAATAGATCATCCACTACAGTTGCCACCATATATAGAACTACGACAAAGGCGATGAGTGTCACCCAATTTGCAATTTCTTCCTTCCCCATTTGTTTGAGTACCGTATGAATCATTGCCACTACTATTCCAACACCAGCTATTTGAAAAATTAAACTCACATCATAACCCAAGGTCCTTCCCCCCTGCCTGTTCAAAGCATAATCAATACAATAAGTACACCACCGAGAAACCCAAGACTTTTATACATGGATTCGTATTTTGTCTGAGATTCTAACGCTTGTTTTTCTTCCTGATCAAAATAAGAAATAGCAAGCCTAATTTGTTTCCTTTGGTTCTCTAGATCTTGCTGACCAAGCGTTTGGCCAAATTGGTTTAAAATATTTACTTCTGCTTCATCTAAATCCGTTGATTTTTTCCATTTTTTTTAACGTTGAACACCAAATATCTGTTGCTGTACGTTCCTCCTCCATTAAACGTTCCGAAACCTCCCTGAAAAAAGCATTCAGTGGAGAAATAAGCTGTCTGCTTACTTTTTCGCATGCATAAGGCAATGGTGTCATACCAAATACCATTTCTGTTTCTAACGCTTCAAATGCAATTTTTAAATACCTGATTTGTTTCGTACGTCGAGTTAGACGACGAGAGAATTCCCAACCAAATGCAGTTGCTGCTAATATGATTATTATTGCTCCCATTAATTTCATAGGCTAAATCACACCTGACGTTTTCTTGTTATAGGTTAGTTTTCTTACGATTCCTTTTCTAGATTGCGTGTTAAGTTCAATCACTCTTTGGAAAAAACCTTGTTCAATAAGATGGGCAATCGTTGGCCTTCCCTTCACATCTTCCAAATTTTCACCATGAACAGATGCAAAAATGGTCACACCAGCATGGACCGCCTCCATAATAGCCTCCCCGTCCTCTTTACTGCCAATTTCATCCACAACAATAACTTCTGGACTCATGGAACGAATCATCATCATGAGGCCTGCCGCTTTAGGACAAGAATCTAAAATATCTACTTTGACACCAAAATCATGCTGTGGAATCCCTTTAACAGACCCGGCAATTTCAGATCTCTCATCAATAATTCCTACATTTTTCGCTTCCATCCTTAATGCCCGTACACCTATGGTAATTTCTCTTGCTAAATCCCGTAATAGGGTAGTTTTACCTGATTTAGGTGGGCCAACTATTAGTGTGTGGCACCAACTCCTTCTTTGTTGCAATTGCGATAAATAAGGTTGGGCAACACCAAACTTCTGTCTAGCTACTCGTATATTAAAGGAACTAATATCACGTATACCTTTAACATCACCTTTTTCTATTACAACCCTCCCAGCTAACCCTACTCGATGTCCCCCTTGAATAGTAATGTAGCCCCTTTTTAACTCTTCTTCGAGTCGATATACTGAGTGCTGGCTTAATAAACTAAGCATAAGTGAGCAATCCTTCTCCTTAAAAACAAATGGTGTCTCTTTACTAGGAACAGTAATGTAATCATGGTGTGTTCTCACTTCTACTGGTCTATTTACACGTAATCGTATTTCCTCCATTTCATTTAAAATGGATTGAGGCAATTTTAAGATCAAATTCCTAATATTTTCTGGAAGCACATGAAGAATTTCTTTCATTTTCGTCCTCCTTCTACTAGCTAGGGACAGGTTGTGTCTATTCAGAATATATGAAAGCGTGTCCTTTTTATGACTCTTGAAATGAAAGAATTGTTGTCACATTAGTAAGAAACAAAAAAAGAATGTCTTTAAAGGAGTATTTCACCCTTAAAGACATTCAGTAACAACCACGATTATTAGGTATCGTACTATTGATTTTTCTAATCACAAACCTATTTTTTTAGTTTTAAATTATTTACTACAGAGAGAAGTTGCTCTTCGTCTTCCAACCATTCTTCAAAGGAGGCACGATCAACACAAAATGAACTGACTGCTTCCCCATTTTGAAGAACATTAATACAACAAACAGAGTCATAGTGGCTATAGCATTCTAATTCATAATCACCTACCCTATGCTTTACCTTCTCATCTACGATTGATGAAGCTTCTACTAAATTAACATGCTGTTGAATAAGGGTCGTCAATTCTTCCTCATCTAGTTCTTCAAATTGACTTACATCGGAGCAAAAGGAGCCTAAATCTTTCCCGTTTTTTTTCACTTCAACACAAATTACATGATCTGAAAATGAATATTTGTTTGCAACAACACCATCAGCCATCACAAGTTCCTCGCTATTCATTTCTCCACCCCTTTCATCTTTACTATAACAATACAACAAATCTGAAATATCAGAAAGTTTTCTGCTTAAATATTTTTAATTTTTTATTTATTTCCACAAAGAATGGAATATCAATCCATTAAAAACTAGTAGACTAGCTTCATTAAGGCTAATCATCCGAAAACAAAAAGGTGACTCTGAAGGGATGTATTGCCCTTTTGAGTCACCCATAAATTATTAAGCTCTAGAAACATATTGGCCGTTTCGTGTATCAATTACTAGGACATCACCTTCATTGACGAAAAAAGGCACTTGTACGCTAATTCCCGTTTCCACAATGGCTGCTTTAGTACCACCAGATGCTGTGTCACCTTTAATTCCCGGTTCTGTTTCTATAACCTTAAGTTCAACAGTATTAGGAACTTCTACACCAAGAGTTTCCCCTTGATAAATAAGAATTTGAACTTCCATGTTTTCTTTTAAGTATTTTAATTGTTCTTCAATTTGAGACGTATTTAATTCCAACTGCTCATAGGATTCATTATCCATAAATGTATGGGTGTCCCCAGTAGAGTACAAATACTGCATACGACGATTTTCCAAATGAGCTTTGGCTACCTTTTCACCCGCTCGGAAGGTTTTTTCCTGAATTCCCCCGTTACGTAGGTTACGTAATTTTGTTCTAACAAAAGCAGCACCTTTACCCGGTTTCACGTGTTGAAACTCCAACACTTGCCAAATACTTCCATCTACTTCAATTGTTAAGCCTGTTCTCAAATCGTTTACTGAAATCATATAAATCCTCCTGTTCTATCTACACAAGTAAAAACCTATGAGGCCTTACTGCATGCTCACTCAATAAAGTCTTATATTAGTTTGCCAACTTACTCTAATATTAATAAATCTTTTGTGGATTGTGAAAGGATCTCATTACCCGTCTCCGTAATAACAATATCATCTTCAATACGGGTCCCACCTAATCCTGCAATGTATATACCCGGTTCTACAGTAACAACCATACCAGGCTCTAATATTGTGTCAGAACGGTGTGATAACCCCGGACCTTCATGGACTTCCATACCTAAACCGTGACCTGTTGAATGACCAAAGTATTCTCCATATCCTTGTTGAGTAATATAATCCCGTGTCAAAGCATCGGCTTCTTTACCAGTTAAACCAGGCTTTATCCCTTGGACACCACGAAGCTGTGCTTCTAATACCGTATTGTATATCTTTTTCAAATCGTCAGTCGGTTCTCCCACTGCCACCGTTCGTGTAATGTCTGAGCAGTAGCCTTTATAGAAAGCTCCAAAATCTAAGGTTACCAATTCACCCTTTTCAATCACTTTATCACTGGCAACCCCGTGTGGTAATGCTGAGCGGAAACCAGATGCTACAATAATATCGAAGGAAGAGGAAACAGCCCCATTTTTTCTCATGAAAAATTCTAGTTCATTAGAAACGTCTATTTCTTTTATACCCGGTTTTATAAATCCAATAATATGATCAAATGCAGCATCTGCAATCTGCACCGCTTCTCTTATAATGGCAAGTTCCGACTCATCCTTAATGAGACGCATTTTTTCCAACATCCCGCTGATAGGAACCAACTGTGTTTGAATTGCCACTTTGTACGTTTCAAATGTACTGTATGTAACGTGATCTTTTTCAAAACCAAGTCTAGAAATTCCCATTTGCTTCACTTGCTTAGCAATTTCCTCATGGATTGGCCCCGTATGCTGAACAATCTCGAAATCCTTTGCCTGATTCTCGGCTTGTTCAACGTAACGAAAATCTGTAATAAACTTTGCTTCATTTTCAGAAATCAATGCAACTCCAGCAGTACCTGTAAATCCGGAAATATATTGACGGTTATAGCTGCTCGTTACCAAAATACCATCAATTTCATGTGATGCGAGTTTTCCTTTTAATTGGTTAAGTCGTTTCATTCTCTTTCCCCCTCAAAAAATAATCAATTCCCATTTTATATCCAGCAAAACCAAATCCACTAATTTGCCCTGCACAAACTGGAGCAATGACCGAATGATGCCTAAATTCTTCCCGTGCATGAACATTGGATATATGTACTTCCACAACTGGTATTTCTATACTGGCAACAGCATCCCGAATAGCGTAGCTGTAATGGGTAAAAGCTCCTGGATTTAAGATAATTCCAGAATAAATCCCATCCGCTTCGTGGATCCAATCAATGAGCTGACCTTCCCAGTTTGATTGACGAAAGGTAAGTTTCAACTTGTCCTTATATTCGGCAAGCAGAAATTCTTCCAGGTCATCTAATGTACCTTTACCGTATACATTTGGTTCACGATTGCCCAGTCGATTTAAGTTTGGTCCATTTAAAACTAAATAGTTTCTCACATTACCAAACCCTTTCAATTAAAGTAGGCTCCTTTTATGCTTATCATTACATTAACAACTCAAATTAATGTTAACTTTAGCCAAAAAAAAGAGAATGTTCCAAGGAACATTCTAACATAAGACTTTAGCTTTGAATAGCTTCACCCTCATGTTCTGTTCTTTCATGATACTCATAAGAAACAGAATAACCAATAAATAACCCGTACAATAAATATAAACATATGTTTGTAATAATTGTATTCAAGTCTAATTGGGTAAGAGGTTTCAAACCAGGAAACATAGGATTAAACAACCCAAAAACCATCAACCATAAGACTAAACCGAATAGTAGTCCCGGCCACGTCTTATTGATCTTGGCAAAAACCAATCGATAAAGGAAGGCTGCTGCTATTGATAATACAGCAATTACTCCAATTCCTACTAGCTGTCCAAGCCAGCCATTCTTCCAATCACCAAGTGCCCATGGCATTAAAGCCAAGGCAGGTCCTACTCTCGTAAAATTAAAATAAAATGCTAAATACCCGAGAATGCTCCAAATCAATCCACCAAAAAAACCAATTAAAGCAACTGTCGAATGAAAAGATAAAGATTGCTCATTTTGTTTCTTCCTATTGCCCACATTCATCACCTCGAATAACAGTATGTCATTTTTTTTCTTTACTATGATGTCTGAGAAGAAATTTCACCTCAATAACATTACAACTCTGTAAATAAGAAAAAAACATGTTTACTATTTTCAAGATAAAATCATATACATTTTATTAAATATTGAAAAGTGCATGTGTATACAGCCTCACACACGGGAATAGTATGAATAGAATAATAAAAGCATTTTTTTGGAGGATTTCAAGATTTTATTGTAGAATTAGTAAATAACTATTTAAATCCAAAATTTTTAAAAAATACTTACTAACAAAAGACAATTTAACCTACTTCCTTTTTTATGAAAAAAATATGCAAACAAAAAATCTTACGATTAGGAGGTGTCAACAATGCTTCGTCATTCATACCACCCCCTCATATTAACCATTATTGGTTTGGCCATATTAGGAATAGGGTATAGACTGGTAGCTTCACCTGGAGCATTTTTCACACAAATATTAGTAACCATCGGTATTGTCGCTGTACTAATTTTAGTGATGAGAAAATTTGTTCTTCCTAGAATAATGGGGAGTCAAGCTGCATACGGGCAGCAACAACAAGGTATGTATACTCAGAAATCGCAACCTGCAAAACGCCCAACTAACTTTTCAAGCAAAGCAAAAGAAAAGAAAAAACGTATTTCCAGACCGCTCGTAAAACGCCAATCAAATGTAAAGCTGACGGTCATCGAGGGAAAGAAAAACAAGAAGAAAAACCGAGCTTTATTTTAAATGCTCGGTTTTTGCTTTTTATTGAGAACGTTTATAAAGGAGGACTAAGAATGGTTCATGTCATGAATGTCTTATTTGTTGATTCCATAGTTGCCCAATGGTTCTTCTTGTTATTTCTTATTTTAATGAATGCCTTGATTTTAACAACTAACAAAAAAATAGGCTTTCAAGTCACCTATGTTACGTTGTTATCCCTTGCTATTGCACTCATTAT
Organism: Bacillus sp. (in: firmicutes); assembly: GCA_021208645.1. GTDB lineage: Bacteria > Bacillota > Bacilli > Bacillales > Salisediminibacteriaceae > Evansella. The sequence continues at coordinate 10,520 of JAJOJL010000017.1, forward strand.
GTATACACAATTGCCTTATATTTACACAAGAATGAAGCAATACCTATTACAGTTCCCTTATTACAGGCATTAACAACTTTTTTTCTCTTGTTTATTCCCCTCGTTAAGAGTCGACTGCAGCTAGCTATTTGCATACTCACACCTATGATAATAGGGTCGTTTATGTTTTTCCAAGCCATATCCTTAATATCCATCATTAACGCCCTAATTATTGGAGGATTTATCGTTTACGCTTTTTACCGTACATTGGATTGGCTAGCTGGTGTTCCTGAACCATACCTAGTCATTTTTGCCTTCCTGTTACCACTATTCATAGGAGGGATCTTGTACCCCCACTATCAATACATGATTATACCTGGGATATTACTTGGAAGTGGTGTAGGAACGGTGTTAGAAGCCTTAAAGATTAGAATTAACCCAGTAAGGCTCACCTTTTTTCAAAGGAGTTGTGCCATAATAATTGGCTCCACCGGGATTTTAATACTTCTATATGGCATTGATTTATTTGCAAATGTAACAATCATTCATACATTTATTCTCGGCTCTCTTATAGGTGGATGGATTACCTTTTTCATGCCTATGCTTTTAGTAGTTTTAAATATTTACCCCACAGAAACACGGACTAAAATGTATTAAGGACAAATAGCTTTTGGACCACTAATAAGACCATTTTTTTAAAAACTTCGTTGTTGAATTCATACCAAGTTGAATGAGTTCTTCTTTTTCAACATCTGATATAGAAAAATTTGTGGAGGAAACTTTGTTGGCAGGTATGAAAACAATATTTTTGGCATGTGATTTAGAAATATATCGTTGATCATGAGCTTTCCACATGGTCTCCACCATGGAATGGAGCATGGAAAAAGCATTTCTAATAACCCTTGGCGGTATTTGATCATCGGAGGGAGATAAGCGAAAACCAATTACAGGTCGCTTTAAATGGGCAAGACCCTCTTTAGGTGAAAATAACCACATGGGGAAATTACTTAACACTCCTCCATCAACCATTAAAGAAGTTACGCCATCTTTAGATGTAAGCTTCACAGGCTCAAAGAAGAATGGGAGACAACAACTCATTCGAATTGCTCTTGCAACCGAAAAGGACTCTGGAATAATACCATATTGGGGTAGATCATCAGGAAGAACTACAAGCTTTCCATTAGTCAGGTCTGAAGCAACCATTTTTAATGATTGTGGGGGAAGGTCTCCAAATGAGACAATCCCTTTTTGTTTTAATATTTGGTATAGCCAGTTTTCAAACTCATCTCCCTGGTGAATTCCCATTTTGAGGTATAATCTGAGCCAACGATAAAAAGGGATGCTGATCTTTCTTTCATCCAAAAGGCTAGGTAAATCTAATTCTTCTAATATCTCGCCAATTTCATCACTAGTGAACCCTGCTTTCAAAAAAGATGCCACAATGGCCCCGGCACTCGTACCTGCTAATCTTTCAAAGACAAAGCCTTCTTGCTCTAAAATTCTTACTGCTCCTACGAAGGAAAAGGCTTTTATGCCACCACCGGCGAACACTCCGTCAACTTTTAACATCGATCTACCTCCCCTTTACCATTTTAGTAAGGAAAGTAGAAAAAATGAGTATTATTTTATTCCCATGGAAATATGCCTTCCTGTTAGAAAAGCGCAAGGCGCCTAGAGCTAGACAGAATTTCGAAGGATTTTCTTTTCCTATAACTCTGTTAGTCTTTGTTGTTGATTTATGCTACAGGAGCTCGCTTTCCGCGGGCAACGCTTCAGCCTCCTCGGAGGCTACTGAAAAAGGCACGTTCTTCGCCGTTTCAGTAGCCGTAGCAATGAGCGAAGCCGTTGCATGGTCTTAATGTTAGCTTTGAGGGCTCTTCTCAAAGCTAACGCGCAACGAGCGAAGCCATTGCCGATCTTTTTCCCTGCGGGGTCTTCTGTCTCTTCCTTTGCTAGCTTTGCTATGTAGCGTATGCGTCGAGACAAATCGAAGCTTATTCATGAAGTAAACGCTCTTAGCCGTTGCTTTTCCCGCAGGACTTTGAGATGCTTCCTCGAAATAGCCCACGCACGAAGAAAATGTGTAAGCATTTTCGAGGAGTCTCGCTCCTTTCGCAAAATCAACGTATATCCAAAATCAACATTATCCACTAACAGAGCCTTTCCTATAAAAAATAAAAAACAACCTTAACCTTCAACGGCTAAGATTGCTCTTCTAATTCTTCACTCTTTTTTTGTACGTCCCTTAAATCCGTTATTCTCTCTGGGTTTTCATCAAAATACTGAACTAGATCGCCAATACGATCAATTGCATCCCAGCTTAAATGGTGCTCAATACCTTCTACATCCTGATAGATTTTTTCATGATCAACGCCAATGATCTTTAGGAATTGCTCTAATAAATCATGGCGGTCAACGAGACGTTTGCCAATCTTTTTCCCTTTTGGCGTTAAGATGAGCCCTCGATATTTTTCATAAACAAGATATTGACTTTTATCTAACTTTTGGACCATTTTTGTAACCGAGGATGGATGTACATCAAGTGCTTCTGCAATATCAGAAACTCTGGCATATCCCTTTTCTTCGATTAGTAGGTAGATTCTTTCAAGATAATCTTCCATGCTCGGTGTTGGCATGTTGTAGTCCCCTCCAAACTTACAACCTTAATGAGAATGGTTATATAATATTTCTTCTATGTTGAAATATGTGAATTGGTTCCTTTACCATGTAAAATTATACTATAAAACGAAGACTTGTACTAGTTTATAGGGAAATTCAGGATAATTATGAATACATGAAGGTTCTAATTAAAGAGATAAGTGGCCTCTTAGAAAGCCAGAAGGGGATGCCCATTGGACACCCCCTTTTTTCATCTATAATCCGCATTTTAATTGTGCATTACAGTTTGTACATGTGTTACAACCACCGATATCTTCTACTGTACCTTTTCGGCATACTGGGCATGTATCGCCTACTTCACTTCCGTATGTAACGGATGTGCTGCGCAAGTCAGAAATGGTTTCAACCAGAACTACAGATTTCTTCGTTCCTTTTGTATCCTCGGATGGGTCTCCAGCTAATTCTACTGCGTACATATCATTGTCTTCTGCTTTTAAGGTTAATACTTGTGAATCACGGCTTCCGTCCACATAAACAGTTCCACCTTTTGCTCCACCTTTGTAAAGACGCTCGTATACTTTCTTCACTTGGTCCACCGTGTAGCCGCGAGGTGCGTTAACTGTCTTACTTAATGAGCTATCTACCCAGCGCTGAATGACACATTGAACATCGGCGTGGGCTTCCGGTGAAAGGTCCATACTGGATACAAACCATTCCGGTAAGTTGTTCGGATCTGTTTCTGGATGACGATCTAAATATTCTTGTAAGATTTGGGCCTTTACTTCTATGAATTTTCCTAAACGACCGCTGCGGAAGTAAGAAAAGGAAAAATATGGTTCAAGGCCGGTGGATACTCCAACCATGGTCCCAGTGCTGCCAGTGGGAGCAACAGTTAGTAAGTGTGAATTTCGAATACCGTATTTCAAGATTCCTTGCCGGATATCTTCCGGCATCTTTTTCATATAACCAGTATTGATATATTTCATTCTTAAATGCTGTGTTTCTTGCTCATTGTTTCCTACTAGGAATGGGAAGCTTCCCTTTTCCTTCGCAAGTTCAATGCTTGTCCGATAGGCAGTTGTAGCAATTGTTTCAAATATCTTATCTACAAGCTCGTTACCTTTATCGGATCCATAAACTGTTTCCGTGTAAATTAAGAGATCGTGCAATCCCATTACTCCAAGTCCAACACGGCGCTCACCTTTTGCTTGGTTGGTATTTTGGTCAAGGAAGTATGGGGTAGCATCAATTACGTTATCCTGCATGCGGACGCCAGTTGCTACTGTTTGCTTCAGCTTTTCGTAATCAACTGTATTATTCTCTTTATCAGCCATTTCTGCTAAGTTTACCGCTGCAAGGTTACACACAGAAAACGGCGCAAGTGGTTGTTCCAGTAATTGTTATCCCATTGGCTTTTTATCCGATGGTTCTATACCTTCTTATTCGATATAGTTCAGCATATATTTTCATTGCACCTCTTTTGATACCTTCTTCATAAAATTTAAAAGCTCTTTCCTTCCCCTGTCTACACCAAAAATTGCTTTTGAAATCACCCTAATATCTTTAACACTAAAATTTTTATTAATATCATCCAGAAGAGGTTTTATCGTGGTGCTTATCTTATTTAAAGGTGTTGAATTTACTAAATCGTTATTTTCTTTGCACCAATTAATCACAAACCTTCTTATATCAAGATGGATATTAAATCGTTTTTCAATGTAAGAATTAGTAGCAAGTTTAATTGCTATTTTTCCTGAACATTTTCTACTACAGTACTTTTTGGAAGATGTTATAAGTACTTTAAAATGAATACCACAATTTAAGCAACACCTAAATTGGCGTGGGGTTTTTACCTTTCCCTTTTGTGATAAACCACTATTCCTCAAACCTTCCAACATCCTTTTTTTTGAAACACTATCAGATTCCCATAATTTTTTTGTATGGTTACCAATTTTCATTTTTGCTGTATTACTATGCTTTATATTGTAATGTCCGTTTAACTTTCCTTTATTTTTTTTATTAACTGTAGTATGTTCGGAATCAATCCATTCAGAAATTGTACTTGTTAAAGAAAAGGGTAGTTTTTTATATAAGATCAATAATTCTTCATAAGAAATTAATTCTACCTCTATACCGTATTTTTCTTTAATAACATTTAATGCCATTAAAGCTTGGTTTTTAGCAATTTTGTGCCTTGATTTAATTTCTACAATCTTAATTATTTGACCTATTTCATTATAAAAGAAGAAGTCAGGCTTATAAATTTTATATTCAATATCAAAATCCCTATCCTCATAACTCCAAGAAACCGAGAAATAATCTAAATATTTCGCATATGCATATTCATAAGAACTTCTTAAATAGTAGCCTTTATAAAAACCAGCATATCCTCTATTCATATTAATCACTCTTTCTCGAAAAGGGATTGTACAATGCTGCGGCCTCGTGGATGAATTATATTCTCTAATATAGAGGTTCACCATCTATGCGTTGCCCCTGGCTAAAGTTTTACGTTTAGCCTTCGGTTCGGGTTGGCAATCTCAGCTTTCCCGCTTCATTCCGCAGTTTTTTACGTGAGGCAAATCAAGCCACTTTACCACACGGATTTGTTGCAACAACTTTCTGACCATATGCTTTCGCGTTCGTCATTTCATTGGCGTTATCAATAAAGAAAATGCCTGGTTCAGCTGAATACGTTGCACAAATATTAATTAGATTCCAAAGCTCTTTCGCTTTGATTTTTCGGTACGTACGAACACCGAAGCCTAATGTTTCCCACTCTCTCACGTCTCCATATTCTTGCCACTCACGATTGTATGCTTCCATTTCCGCTTCGTTGTAATTTTCTACGTCAGGGAAACGAAGAGCATAATCTGTATCGTTTTCTACAGCTTCCATGAAATCTTTTGTTATACAAACGGAGATGTTTGCTCCAGTTAAAAACTCCGAGTTATTAACAGAATAAGTTCCGCCGGTACGAAGTTTGTCCTCTGCCTCTTGGATAACCTTAGGATCAAAGCCTCCTGTACCTGGGATATGCTTATAATTGATAATCCCTTGGTACATGGCTTCTTCCAGTTCTGTTAATGGGGTAAATTTAAGTTTTTCTTGGATTAATCTCTTAATCTGTTTATCTTCTGTATTTTCTAGTAAGTATCGTAAAATTCTTGGATTTTGCATTTTAGAGATGATGAACTCCAAAATGTCCGGATGCCAATCAGCTAACATTATCATCTGGGCCAAATTGTTGCGTTGATTCGTTATATCAACTCTCTAAGTCACCTTAGAGTTCAGACCATATTTTACACTAAAAATAGTGTCCTCGCGCTTCGGAATCACTTGATTCCTACTCTACTCACTTCCACTTATTGTGTGCTTTCGATGGTCGTTGAACCTTCTCCAGTTTATAGGAGCTTGGCTGCTGATTGTCTTTATCCACTTACTGTTTTTACGCATTCACGCTTACCGTTTCCGGTTACGTTGTAGCCAGTAAGTCATACCAAAGAGTTTCCAGCAATTCACGAGGTTTATTTATAGACGAGGCACTTTTTATGAAGGTTTACCACGTCTTGACCCACCTTGTTCTACTAAATGGGTGAGTTTCGCAATATCATCTAGCCAAGAAACGGAACCGGAGGATTTACCATTCACTCCCCTTGCAAGAGTGTTACGAGGTCTTAGTGTGGAACCATTCGTTCCAACCCCGCCACCGCGACTCATAATCTCCATTACTTGTTTACGGTGCTCTGAAATTCCTTCACGAGAATCAGGAACAAAAGGCATCACGTAACAGTTAAAATAAGTCACGTCTGTTTCTGCACCTGCACCGTATAGCACACGTCCTGCAGGAACGAAATTCATACTCATTAATTCATGGTAAAACTTCTGGACAGAATCTTCCCGTTTTTCTGGATCAATCTCTACTTCTGCTAATCCCCTAGCATTTCGCTTAGCAATTTGCTCGTAATAGATTTCTAGAGGCTTGTCAATGGTGTCAAGGGAACGTTCTACAATCCCCGTTTTCTTTTCTTCAGCATCGTCAAGTACACCGAGAAACTCTTCTTCCACCGCAATTTTGGCACGATTCTCATCCCAGTTAATTTCTGTGACAAAACCGTAACCACGTGCCGGAAACTTAGGATCAGATTTTACCGTTAAAACGACAAAATCTCCCGGCTTTAATGTTTTTTTCTCCGTGTCTTTAAACGTATAGCGGTCTAACATGACCAACCTTGATACTCCACTTTGTTTTATTTTCATCTCTGGAGTAATTGGAAAGACTTGAGGAAACTGTTCAATATCCTTATTGAGTCCCTCTACGTCGATCGTTTTTTCAGACATAAACGTCTTCACAGGCCTCCGCTCCCTTTCTACAAATTTTTCAACACATTAGATTGTCAAAGATCATTTTCTTAGGTGCTATGGCAACATATGCCAATTTGTTTAGTAGCTTGTTTTACTATAGCATAGAAAAAAGCTCTCATCAATATATAGTATATAGTTTGTTAAACAAAATACCATATATTGATAACGAGTGAAGTTTCTTTAACTTTGTCAACTGGGATTAAATGAATTTTTCCTGCGAAAAAAAGAGAAAACAGAAGATAAAATGGGATTATCTTACCTTATTGACGAATTTTATAGATTTTGAAAAAAATAACTATATGCCATTTATATTGTCTGGTATTGGCGAAATATAGATGTTTTCGACAATTTCCTCGCCTTCTTATTACAAGAATTGCTCGTTTAAAGCTTCTCAAATAAAAAAACACGTCTACAAAGACATGCCTTTCTTGTTTAACGATCAGCTTTTGTTATCCTTTGTTGTTGATTTATGCTACAGGAGCTCGCTTTCCGCGGGCAACGCTTCAGCCTCCTCGTCCCTGCGGGGTCTTCTGTCTCTTCCTTCGTCGAGACAAATCGAAGCTTATTCATGAAGTAAACGCTCTTAGCTGCTCCTGCGATTACTCGTCGCAAGAAAAACCCTTGTTGCTTTTCCCGCAGGACTTTGAGATGCTTCGTGGGGGAATCCCACGCACGAAGAAAATGCGTTAGCATTTTCGAGGAGTCTCGCTCCTTTCGCAAAATCAACGTATATCCAAAATCAACATTATCCACTAACAGAGCCTATCGATTAAGTTTTTTTTTAGTGAGGTACTATATCTTGTAGTTCCACTTAGCTGTACCATATTTGCTTTCAACTAAAGCAGCAACCTCTTCCTCTTGCTCAGAAGACAAGTGGAAACTTTTCAATTCAATATCAAGTCCCTTTTCAAACCCATTTCTAAACGCTTCCTTCATTTGCTCAATATTTAACTGTTTGTCTGTTAATTCTCTGATAGCAACGGCTTTCTTCTTAAAAGCCTGCTGCATTCTTTCCCGCACCCTGTCACTAGAGTATTTGAACACATCAAATAGCTTATCCTCATCTAATGACAAAATGATAGAACCGTGCTGCAAGATAACATTTTTTTTGCCTCGTTTGAGCACTGCCAGCAATTTTTCTCCCTTCGACAACCAGTTCATACCAAGATGGTGCATCGAAGCAAACGGCAGAACGTGGACGCTTTAAACGATCCTTTTCCTCTTCAGTTCTTGGAATAGAAAACTCTGCATCTAACCCTAAAAACCGAAAGCCTTCCAACAGTCCTTCAGAAATAACGCGGTACGCCTCGGTTACACCTGCAGGCATTTTCGGATGATCCTCACTGACAATGACACTATAGGTAAGCTCATCCTCATGAAGAACCCCCCGCCCTCCAGTCGGTCTGCGTACAAATCCAAGCTTATGTTTTTTGACTTCATCAAAATTAATTTCCTTTTCAACATTTTGAAAATATCCTACGGATAAGGTTGGCGGATTCCATCCGTAAAAACGGACGACTGGAGGGATTTGGCCATCCCGATGCCAATCCATCAACTTCTCATCCAATGCCATATTATAGGCTGGCCCTTTAAAACCAGAGTCTAAATATACCCACGTTTCCATAATAGTTTACCTCACAGAAATAAATTTAGTTCCCTCTTTCTAAGGCACGAGAACTCTTCCCAACTGTTAATTTAACCTAAAAGTAAGGCAAGGTCAAAAGAGAAAGCTTTTTTCCACATACGGAAAACATTGCACGTTTTCCTATTTCCGTATATCATTTATAATGGGACTAGGTAAAGAATAGAAAAAGGAGTTGGCCGCCAGAATGCCTTGGACGCTTATTATTTTAACCGTTATCTTAGTTATATTTTTGTTATTACGCTTGAAGAAACCGAGTTATCTCAAACCTTTAGAACAAGATGAGTTTCGTAAGGATTACCGTAAAGCACAATTGATTGACGTTCGGGAAGAAAAAGAATTTAATACAGGCTATATTTTAGGAGCCCGTAACATTCCCCTTTCCCAGTTGAAACATCGCATTAACGAAATTAGACCTGACAAGCCAGTTTATATTTATTGTCAAAACGGTACCCGTTGCATTCAAGCTTCAAAGATTCTAAAAAAGAAGCGTGGAGTAGAAGAAGTCATTACGTTAAAAGGCGGTTTCCGCAAATGGACAGGGAAAATTAAAAAATAATAACAACATAATGGAAACTAGGGTGTTCACGCCCTAGTTTTTTGTTGTTTTTATAGACTTGTAGTAGCTTTATCACAGACCAAAAAGCACCGGAGCCCACAAGACCCTCGGTGCTATAAAGCAATTATTTAAACTTCTTTCGTATACCGCAAAATCGGCTTTCTAGCAGCTGTAGTTTCATCTAAACGGTCGATTACCGTATGATGTGGTGCCTCTTGCACGATCTCTGGATTCTCTTCTGCCTCTTTCGCAATTTGTATCATGGCGTCCACGAACTCATCTAACGTTTCTTTCGACTCCGTTTCAGTTGGTTCAATCATCAAACACTCTTCCACATTTAACGGGAAGTATATGGTTGGCGGATGATAGCCAAAGTCTAATAAACGTTTTGCAATATCCAGTGTACGCACGCCTAATTTCTTTTGACGACGGCCAGATAAGACAAACTCATGCTTACAATGCTGCGTGTATGGAGCATCAAAGTAAGGCTCTAGGCGACGGAACATGTAGTTGGCATTTAACACTGCATATTCTGAAACTTTTCTTAGTCCAACAGGTCCCATCGTACGAATATACGTATATGCACGTACGTTAATTCCGAAGTTACCGTAGTAAGGCTTCACACGGCCAATGGACTCAGGAATATCGTAGTTAAAGCGATAGGAGTCTCCATCTTTTACTACCTGTGGTTTAGGTAAGTAAGGTACTAAATCCTTCTTCACCCCAACAGGACCAGATCCTGGGCCACCTCCACCATGTGGTGTTGTAAAGGTCTTGTGTAAGTTCAAGTGTACAACATCGAAGCCCATATCTCCCGGGCGGGTAATTCCTAAAATTGCATTAGAGTTTGCTCCGTCATAATAGAGCTTACCGCCAGCATCATGGACGATTTTGGCCATTTCTACAATCTGTTCTTCAAACAGTCCTAATGTATTTGGGTTCGTCAACATGAGGGCAGCCGTATCTTCTCCAACTACTTCACGTAAATGGTCAAGATCTACTAATCCCTTCTCATTGGATCGAACGGTAACTGAATCAAAACCGGCTACTGTTGCAGATGCAGGGTTCGTACCATGGGCAGAGTCAGGAACAATTACCTTTGTACGATGATGGTCACCATTCGCCTCATGGAACGCACGGATCAACATTAATCCAGTCCACTCTCCGTGTGCACCAGCGGCAGGCTGTAAAGTAACCTCATCCATGCCAGTAATTTCTGCTAACGTATTTTGCAATTTATACATCAGCTCAAGGGCGCCTTGAATTGTCTCCTCTGCTTGGTATGGATGAATATGGGCAAAACCAGGGAATCTAGCCACATCTTCATTAATCTTTGGATTGTATTTCATCGTACAAGATCCTAGTGGGTAAAACCCAGAATCTACACCATGATTTCGATTAGAAAGGGCCGTATAATGACGAACGATCTGCAACTCTGATGCTTCAGGCAGTTCAGGCGCTTCCGTACGTTGGAACTCAGATGGCAACAGATCATTTACATCGACTTCTGGTATGTCTAATTCAGGTAAACTGTGACCGACACGACCTTCTTTACTGATTTCAAAAATTAAAGCTTGATCCTTTCGACTCATTTTACTCCCCCCAATACTTCCGCAAACTGGTCAATTTCTGCTTTCGTGCGTAGTTCCGTAACAGCAACAAGCATCATATTCTCTTTATCAGCGTAGTCACGAGACAAGTCATAGCCGCCAATAATTTTATCTTTTAATAATTCTTCGTTTACTTCTTTGACTGGCTTTGGCAAACGGATGACAAATTCATTAAAGGAAGGAGAATCATATACTACTTCCACTCCCTGCTTCTTTAACTGTTCCTTTGCATAGTGAGCTTTTTGAATATTTTGAGATGCCATCTCTTTAACACCATGTTTTCCTAAAGCGCTCATGGCGATGGAAGCACCTAAGGCATTTAAGGCTTGGTTGGAACAAATATTACTTGTGGCCTTATCACGGCGAATATGCTGTTCACGAGCTTGCAACGTTAATACAAAGCCCCGTTGACCATGATCATCCGTCGTTTGTCCAACAAGACGTCCAGGGACTTTTCTCATCAACTTGCTAGTTACAGCAAAATAACCGCAGTGTGGCCCACCAAGTTGTGTTGGAATACCGAATGGCTGTACATCACCGACAACAACATCTGCTCCGAATTTTCCAGGCGTTTGTAACAGCCCTAAGCTCAATGGATTAGAAGAGACAATAAACAATCCTTTCCCTTGATGAGCGATTTTCTCAATGGCACTTAAATCTTCAATATTACCGAAGAAGTTTGGATATTGAACAATCACACTAGCTGTATCATCGTTGTATAGGGATGATAAATGATCCAAATCTGTTAGACCATCTTTTTCGTCAATCTCTACTACTGTTAGATTTTGACCTTTCGCATTTGTTTTTAACACTTCTCTTGATTCTGGGTGAACTGTTTTTGAAACAAGAATCGTCTTTTTCTCGTATGACCGGCACTCATCATCGCTGCTTCTGCCAATGCCGTTGGTCCATCGTACATGGAAGAGTTGGCAATTTCCATTCCTGTAAGTTCACAAACCATTGTTTGGAATTCAAAAATAGCTTGTAATTCCCCTTGTGATATTTCCGGTTGATACGGTGTATACGCTGTATAAAACTCAGAACGTAACAGCATATGGTTTACAATAGAAGGAATATAATGCTCGTATACTCCTGCCCCTAAAAAGGACGTATAATCTTTCACATTTAAATTTTTCTCTGCTAGTCGGCGCATTTCTCTAACAAGTTCTGTTTCGTCAAGGGCTTCTTCAATCTTCAACTCACCCTTGAAACGGATATCTTTAGGAATATCAGCAAAAAGCTCTTCTAAATGATCAATACCGATCGTTTCCATCATCGCCTTTTGATCATTTTCCGTCATAGGTAAATAACGAAATTTCACTCTATTCATCCCCTTTGTCCCTTTAATATGGATGGCAGACACCATCCTTTTCCATTGTGACTTACGAACGCTTATAAAAAGGTGTTGGAACCACTTTTGCCTTCAGGCGTTTTTTTCCTCACTTGCACTTCCACTTCTGTTTCCATTGCTTTATGTTTTTCGTCTATTAAAACAAGACCAACATTCTTTTTAAGTGTCGGAGACTGTGTACCCGTAGTCACAAAACCAACTTGCTCATCGCCAACAAACACTTCGTAACCCGTTCGGGGAATTCCTTTATCAATCATTTCAATTCCTACGAGTTTACGAGGTGGCCCGTCTTCCTTCTGTGCTTTTAAAACCTCTTTCCCGAGGAAATCCCCTTCCTTATCCGGTTTTACAGCAAAGCCAATACCCGCTTCAATCGGGGTAATGTCTTTCGTGAGTTCTTGACCGTATAAAGGTAGTCTAGCTTCAAAACGAAGGGTATCCCTTGCCCCTAGTCCACATGGCAAAATACCTTCTTCTTTGCCTGCTTCAAGGAGAGTCCTCCATAAATGAGCAGCATCCGCTGGCTTACAGTAAATTTCAAACCCATCTTCGCCTGTATAGCCTGTTCTTGAAATGAGTACCATCTTATCGGCAAGAGTCACCCCTTCGCGAAATTTAAAGAAAGTAATTTCTGACAGATCGGTTGGAGTTAATTTCTGTGTGATCTGCTCTGCGGATGGGCCTTGGATCGCAAGCTGTGCATAGTCATCAGAAACGTTCGCAACTTCAACGTCACCAAACACATGGCTTTTCATCCAATCAAAATCCTTTTCAATATTAGAGGCATTAACAACTAATAAATAATCCTCATCTCCACGCTTATATAAAACTAGGTCATCTACGGTCCCCCCATGTTCATAGCACATGGCAGCATATTGGCATGCATTTGCTTTCACTTTAGACACATCATTCGTTAACAGCTTTTGCAAGTAAGCTAATGCATCTTTCCCCTTTACTTCAATCTCTCCCATATGGGATACATCAAAAAGTCCTGCTTTTGTTCTAACGGCCTCATGCTCTTCCTTAATTCCGGAAAATTGTACAGGTAAGTCCCAGCCGCCAAAGTCAATTGTTTTTCCATTGTAATCTTTGTAGACATCAAACAATGGTGTTTTACTTAATGACAATGTGATCCACCTCCATTTTATTAGAAAACATCCCCCAGTTAATGCTGAAAAGACGACTGCTCTATCCACATTTAAGTTACGCTAATCCCCTGTTTCAATACGTATTAACTTCTTTATAAAATGGCTCATTTCAATAAGTTTGTTATTTTTCTTATTATTTTGCATGGATTTGCTACAGGCAGAGGCTTCCGCAGGCAACGCTTCAGCCTCCTCAGGAAAATCACCTTGCGGGGTCTTCAGTCGTTGCTTTTCCTGCTGGAGTCGCCGCCTTTCGCTCCTCCATGCTTGTTTCAAAAAGCAACAAAGTTTACGAAAAGAGCATTATAAATACATGGCCACTACAAACATAAAAAAAGACAGAGACATGCCTTGTATACCAAGCCATGTCTCTGTCTTTCGTACCTGAGAGTTTTTCCTTCATATCGAAGGTAGCCCCTTGGGTGACTCTATGAGTTCTTTCCAGAGGTGCGTCCAACAAGAGTCTTTTTGCCTGAGAGATTCACGTCAAACGCTTGCTCCTTCGGCGTCGTTCCTTAAGAACGCCCTCTCCCCTTGTTTTCATTCGCCATATATGTAATGGAGTAGTCGACACGTATTCATGAAAATCCGTAAATACGTTTATACTAAGAAACAGTCATCCTTCTTACTTACATGGTAACACTTTTCTATTTTTTATGGCAATACGCAACTTTTTCTTTTTTTAAGTTTAGAGTATCGAAGAATGTTTAACACTTATATTAGAGAGTCTGTTCAAAGGTGGTGTATTTCCCCCTTTGAACAGACTCGAAGCAATGAGCGTAGCCGTCGCACTCTTTTAAGAGCTGACAGGAGTGGGGTCCCCCTGTCAGCGAGCGACGAGCGTAGCCATTGCCAAGATACTTTTCGAACAGACTATTAAACGCTTTATTATTCATGAAAGGAGTTAACTTGTATGGTCCCAACAATCCGATTTGACGACGACTGGTCAGAAAGCTTCTTAGATTCCATTGAGAATAATCGTGGCTTATGCAGCTGGTCAAAATTTAATATGGCATTGCAAGCGGGGAAGAAACAGCTAATTGAAAACTTTCATGAATTAGAGGCAACAAAACACCTCCCACACATTGAGATCTTTCCCCATCAATACGAAACGGCCCAAAAGGTGATAAATGAAATGAACGGAAAAGCCGTTTTAGCGGATGAAGTCGGCCTTGGGAAAACGATAGAGGCAGGATTAATCTTAAAGGAGTATATGATCAGAGGGTTAGTAAAGAAGGTTCTTATTCTTGTACCCGCATCACTCGTAACCCAATGGTGCCGCGAGTTGAATGAAAAGTTCTTCATTCCAGCAATTGAACAGCGGAAACGACCTGCTTGGGAGCAGGTGGATATAACTGTCACTTCCATTGATACTGCGAAGCGTGAGCCTCATGCATCCGTTATTCAGGACATAGATTATGACTTTATCATTGTGGATGAGGCTCATAAACTAAAGAACAAGAACACAAGAAATTATCAGTTTGTGCGTAGCTTAAAAAAGAGGTTTTGTTTGTTATTGACTGCGACTCCCGTACAAAATCGCCTGAGTGAAGTCTTTCATCTCATTTCTCTATTAAACCTGGTTATTTGGGGACGAATCTTCCTTTGAAAAAAAATACAAGGAATCGAAAGACCATGAGCAGTTGAACGAATTAATTCAAAAGGTGATGATTCGAAACCGTCGAACCGATTCGGGGATGGATTGGCCAAAAAGAAAAGTGGAAACAGTCCCCATTAATTTTACTGAGGAAGAAAGGGAATTGTATGACACAGTCAGTGCTTTGAAACACAAGTACAAAGGGGTTACACAAGGAATATCCTTACTACATTAACCTTACAACGGGAGGCTTGTTCTAGTAGAGAGGCTGTTTACATGACCTTAAATAACCTTATGGAGCAATATGGAGAATATGAAGATATTGCTACTGATTAAAAGAGATTGCGGAGAAAATAAACGACGTAAAAACAAACTCCAAAAGCGGAAAAGGCATTGGAGATTATCCAGCAATCCGATGAAAAGGTAATTATATTCACAGAGTATCGGGCAACACAACTCTATTTACAATGGTTCCTTGGACAACATGGCATTAAATCCGTTCCTTTTAGGGGTGGCTTTAAACGAAGTAAAAAAGATTGGATGAAACAGCTTTTCCAACATAACGCTCAAGTATTAATTGCAACAGAGGCAGGTGGAGAAGGTATCAACCTTCAGTTTTGCCACCGAATGATTAATTATGATTTACCATGGAACCCCATGAGAATTGAACAGCGGATTGGAAGGGTCCACCGTCTTGGTCAAACACAAGATGTAGAAATATATAATTTTGCTGTGGAAAATACGGTAGAGGACCATATTTTAAAACTATTGTATAAGAAAATTGGTTTATTCGAAGGGGTAATCGGAGAGCTCGATGACATTCTAGAGAAGTTTTCTGATAACCAAGTGGAAGATCATGTGTCTAACATACTCCTTCATTCTGAATCAGAAGGAGAAATACGAGTAAAAATGGACAACCTATCCTCCATCTTAGCAAAATAAGAAAACTGTTTTAGGCAAGTAATAAACTCATTAAAGGGTGTTATTCATGAATCAAATGGAAATACACAACTATGTTAAAGAGTTTTTCGTTCATAACGAAAGCACCATTCTAGATGAATCAAAGGGGCATCTCCATATTCAGCTTTCGATTGAGATGGATAAAGCATTAATGAACCGACCCTTTTATTGGCACTACACAGAAAAAATTGGTGGCCTACCTAACCCTATGAAGTTAACGTTAATCACTGATACACAACAAGCTCCTGAAGATCTGAAAGGGGAACTCCTTCACTTCGGATCACCAAGACTGCACCAAATCTTTCAAACTGCACAAAACTTAGGAAAACACAGTCTGTTATATGAAGCAGTAGAAACAAATGGACCTTCACAGCCTTTAAAGCCTTGGTTAGTTGTAAACGGAAGTGTCTCCTACTGCTGTGATCATAAAAAAGATCACTTCTTTTCCTTAGGACTGAGCTTAATCACTGGTGAAATGGTTGATGAAATGACAACAAAGCTTGAAAACAAAAACATTTAAAGAACAAATACCCAATTATTGCTTTACCATATCCCCAATCATTAAGCCTTCATCAGGAATGGATCGAATTAAGCGCTATTTAACAGAAAGGGAGGAACAAAAGCAGCACGATTGGGCCCATGAAGCATTAGAGAGAATGAAAAACGACGAAGAGCTTCTAGAATCTTTTTACGAAGGTGAGGAAGAAAAAGGAGAAACATACCTTCAGGAAAAAGAAGCAATAAAGGGCCAGTATGAACCTGCAATTGAAATTTCCATTATAAATGGTGGGTTGTTTTATTTATTCTACCATCCCCGCTCAGGCGAAAATATGGTTCACTAACAGGAACAGAAGATAACCCAATATGTTAAAACGCTTGTTTTGGTTGAACCAAAACAAGCGTTTCTTACATAGCTATTGATTTCTCCAACGACGTAATGACTGAGAAATGGCAAATGGTATCAACCCAAATAACTGGTGGGTACGTGGAGGGCGAGAATTTCTTTTTTTCTTCACGTCTTGCTACACGTTGTTCCTTAGGTTGATCCACATACGACACAAATTGCTGTGTCATATATTTAATATAATCATTTGATTTCATCAGACATCACCTACTTTCAAACAAAACTTTTCATTATTAGTCTTACCTTTCTGTCAAGAATTTATACAGAAAGGAGGAACTGAATCTCGGTGATGACTTGGTTAACTTCTTTCTCTTCCGTATGAATAATATGGTGAGCCTTACGATATAAAGGTAGCCTTTTAGAATAGCGGGTAGCTAATCCTTCCATACCTTCTTTTGTCAGAGGACGGCTTTGATCATTTTTGATTCGCTCATAAATAGCAGAAAAATCAGCATGTAAAAAGATAACTATTCCTGATTTTTTCATATACTGAATGTTATCTTCATTCTCCACGATTCCCCCGCCAGTAGCAACAATTAGACTGTTGTCCCCTGCGAAGTCCTTTAAAGCTTCTGTTTCCATCATACGAAAGGCTGCTTCACCTTGATATTGAAAAATGTCTGGGATCGATAAGCCTGCCCTCTCTGATATCCAATCATCAAGATCCACAAAACGATATTGCAAAACTCGGGCAAGTTCTTTGCCTACTGTTGTTTTCCCGGCTCCCATAAATCCCGTTAAATAAATCTTTTTCTTCATTGTATTTGTGCCCCTTCAACCCAATTAGAAATGGTACCTGTTTCTGTACAATATGAAAACCTAGCTCCCCGGTAAGTTCCCGCCTTCGTGTTTCCAGCGAGAAAAATACTTTTTTCCGAAGAATTCACTCCTGTAATTTGATAATGAACGGTACCGGAGAAAAAATCAAGCCTACCGGCTGAAAGATGAAGTTCTTTCTCTTCCTCTAGCTGGATAATAATCATTTGATGCACTTGCCATGATCAGATTGTCCACAGTATTCCATTCTTTCTCCAACTTCCAAAAATTCCTCTCACTTTCATACAAACTTAATAATGGAAAAGGGTTCCTGAAAGGACAAATAGAATAACTACTGCCAGTAATAGAGCAGCTCCTTTTTCCTTCTGATTAATCTCCATAACTAGCTCCAGAAAGTATCTCAATAGGGTGGGCTATGGTATGGCTAAATTCTCGTCCATTATCAGTTGTAACAGAGAGCTCTATTCCATATTCTTTTTTTACAACATGGAGTTTTTTTACATTTTGCAAGAAAACTTCATGGCCAGTTCCATTTACCCTACGTCGGACTTTATCTTGGTACAGTTCATATTGTACCGTTGCATTATCAGGTGCACGGCGAAAATAAAGGATTGTTTCAGAAGCATTTGTCCAATAAGCCGTACTGGGACGAAAATCTAATTGAAGCTGTGTTGTAAAAATTACTCTCTCTTCATAAGAGAACTGGCTGATTGAAGGTGAAATCCATAGACCATAGGCTGCCGGAACCATTCCTGCAATGATCATAAAAATTAACAGACTGACCATTGTCTCCAGAACAGTAATACCTCTACATGTTTTTACGTGAAGATAAACAGCGTTCATAATCTCTTCCATTCCTTCCCTGCCATGCGACACATAACAATGATTCCTTTGTTTCCTCCAAGAGATTCAGTTGAAAAGAAGTCTCGCCTCGATTAACCTCCTCAGGAAGTACTTCGTTATTATAAAAAAATTTATAATAGTAATAATGGAGCACTTCTTCACCTAATCGCTCCTGGTGTATGGACTGTCTCTCCTGCTGTACAGTAACGATGATGGGAAGGATGGTAGAGACAGATACGGAGAAAACCAACAGGGCAATCATAACTTCCAGTAAAGTGAAGCCATTAGTATTTTTCAATATAAAATCGCCCCCTGACCAATTGAAACACCAACATGTACGTGTCTTCTTTGTAACGGAATATGATGCTACCTGCAAAAGAGATGTTTCCGTTAGGTAAATAACGTAAATTTGTTAACTCTAAGCTTCCCCTTCCAACTGTCAGTCCTTTTGGAAAATGTCTAGTTTTCGTAGTTACAGTTCCTTCCCGTACGGTGTAGTTATTGTGCGTGGAAGAAAAGATAACTCTGACAATAATCCCCTCGCTCATGGCTTTCATTTGACTTTCGTACAAATCCTTTTCTAGCTGTTCAAAGAAATAATCAATGTTTTTATTGTGGATGGATTGTTCAAAATTCGGAATGGAAATGAGAAGTAGTGAAGTAATAAGAAGCAGTACAAGAAGTGTTTCTATTAAGGTGTAGCCTTTTTGAGTAAAAAATTTATTCATCTGGAGTTTCTGGAATAGTCTTCAAAACAAAGTCTAAATCTGTTATTTTCAATAGTTTGCCATCTGGACAATGTATTGTGTCCACATATTTCTCATCACGTATAATTCTAAGACTAGTTAATTTTGTTCCTGTTTCAATCTCATAAGCAGTCTTCTGTGCTTTTATCAACGCAATCGTCGCCTCGCATCCTTTGTCGTTTGCTGCTTCCTGATTTCTCGCTAAATTAGGTACTGCAATTAACAATAGAATAGAAATAATAACCAAGACAATCATCATTTCTATTAAAGTGAAACCCTTTTCTCTTCTTAAAACATTTTTTACAAAATTCTTCATCATCGTTCCTTTCTCCCTTCTTTTTTTAAGAAATTTTATCCAAAAAGCTATTCTATTTCCCCTTAGACCATAGCCTCACCACCCTTCCACAATATTAAAGATTGGGAGCATTACGGACAGGAACAACGTCAATACAACCACACCAATTATAGAAAAAAGTAGAGGTTGCAAAAGGGATAAGTATCGTTCCAATCCTTCATAGTACTTCCGTTGCAAAAAGTCACTATACCTTTCCAGTTCCTGCCCTAATGCACCTTTAGCTTGTCCTAGCGCAATTGCCGTTACGAGTTGAGGTTCATAACAGTTTCGTTCTCGAATAATTTCAGGCAGTGATATACCTTCGAGCATACAAATCCCAATGGCCTTTGCTTCCATCTGAATAACATCAATTTTTGAATGCTCCTCCAAGAGCAATAATGATTGATACAAAGAGAAACCATTAGATAACAACGGAGATAAATGGGATGCAAAGTGGAAAGTCATGAGATTTGTAGTTAACTTTTTTATGAGTGGCAGCCTTAAGAGATATTTGAGGCGTTCATATGGTTTCAACCGTTGTAACCATAGAAGAAAAAAAATCATCACTATAAGTAATACTAATAAGATCGGCCCTTCCAGAAGTGACAATAGACCAATAATCATCTTTGTAAGTAGGGGGAGTTCTTTGTTCATGGATTGAAAAAACATCTCCATCTGAGGAAGAACTCCTTGAGACAAAACAACAATCATGATAATAAGACATCCGAACAGCATGATTGGGTAATTCAATAATTTTCGGCTTTTTTGTTTCAGCTCGAACTTTTTCTTTAATATACTTGCTCCGTTATCCAAACCAGTCTTCAAGTCTCCATATTTTTCATAAATACCTATGTAACTGATGACATCATTTGGAAAACTGGCTTCGTGTAGGACACTGGAGAAGTCATCTCCGTCCTGAAGGGCTTCATATATAGAATCGATCCAATTTTTTTTTACTCCTCCATAATAAGAACCAAGCATGTCCAAGGCTTCTGACAAAGGATAGCCGTCACCTAATAAGCCTGCTAATTCAGATAAGAACTCACTCCGTTCTTGATCATTTCTGAAAGACTTTTTCATTTTCATCAGCCCTTCCCCATCCGTTCATACTCATAATTATTAACAAACCCTAAAGCAATTCCTTTGTTAAGATTATCTAGTAATGAACCTTTTAGTTTAAAATCCATATTCATGTCTGCAACGGACATTTTTAATTGGTCATTAGCAAGGATTTCGAAAACAGCCACCCTCCTTCTTGTCCTCAGCTTCTTACAAAAAGGGTTACACCCGCCTTCACAATAGGGGCAAACTAAATCCACTAACCTTTGGGATACAATTGCTTTCACACTCTCTTTTAAATCCATTGTTGATATTCCTAATTCATACAGTCTTTTAATTCCACTCAATGTATCTTTACTATGAAGTGTACTCAACACAAAATGGCCAGTTAACGCTGCACGAATGGCCATTTGCGCCGTTTCTCGGTCACGAATTTCCCCTATCATAATGATGTCTGGATCATGCCTTAATAAACTTTTTAAGCCTGTTGCATAGGTAATTCCAGCTCGTTCATTTATTTCCATTTGCAGGAAGTTACTGTGTTTTTGCTCTACAGGATCTTCCAATGTAATAATATTTCGATGTCTCTCCATAAAACAAGCTTGAAGCAATGAGTACAAAGTCGTTGTTTTTCCACTGCCAGTCGGCCCACAAACGATCAATAAACCTGCAGGAGAGTTTGCTAATTCTAATAGGTGTTTTGCCTGTTTAGGAAATAAAGATAATTGTTGTAAGGTTTGGGTTTCCTGGGGAAATAAGCGGATAACGAGGGTTTCATGGAAGGAAGAAGGAAAGGTTGATAACCTCATGGAATAGCTTTTCTGTAGTACAGGTATTTCCATGGAACTATTTTGAGGTCTTCTTCTTTCGCCAACATCCATACCTGATATAAATTTCAGATGACTGATCATTTTCAACATTGTTTTTAACGGAATACATTCCATCTCTACAAGTTGTCCATCTATACGAAATCTGACAACACCAATCTTTTCTAATGGTACTAAGTGAACGTCTGAAGCTCGGTAAGCAACTGCATTTACTAGTACATCTTTAGTTCTCTGTTCCGTTTCCATATTCAATTAATCACACCCTTCAGAATTTAAAAACAACTAGTTTCCTTGTATAAATCCTTTTACATGAGGCATAACTACTGATGTAGAATAAATGGGATGTAGCCAAGTGGTAAGGCAACGGGCTTTGACTCCGTGATGCGTAGGTTCGAATCCTGCCATCCCAACCATACATACTGTGAAGGTGTATTCAAAAGGAGATCTTTCCCTTTGAATACACCCATACTCTATTAATTATTTCTGTGACACCTTATCTTTTGTCTCTTCTATCTCTTTCACTACCTTATCTGCCAATTCCTTGCCTTCCTCTATCGTATCATTTACTGTATTTTTCGATTCTTCCAACAGTTCTTCACCTTTATTAGTAAATTTTTCTGTAAGGTCCTTGGATTTGTCAGAAACCTTGTCCCACTGTTCTTTCGCTGCTTGAGACCATTCATTCGTTTTTTCTTTGGCAATTTGCGAATACTCCGTGCCTCTTTCCATTGCAGTATTCGTTAGTTCTATCGTTTTTTCTTTAGCAGTCATAGCTTTTTCATTTATGTCATGGCGTAGTTCTTTCCCTGATTTTGGCGCTAACAAAATAGCGCTTGCCGCACCAATAATGCCACCGACTACTGCCCCAATAAAAAAGTCTTTCGTATCCATCTTACTCATCAAAATAACCTCCCGTATTTTCTATTAGATTTATTATCCTAATACCCAATTCCTTTATTCTAGTACTATTAAACCTCTTTTTTATAGATAAATCCATCTTTTGAAGCAAATGTTCACGAACCAGGTTCGTGAACAAATTGTGAATTTAACAGTTAAATCACATTAATATATTGGAAAATACATTTATTTATCCCCTTGGCTATACTCCTGTCTTTGACAGTTGTAGAACAGAAAAAGCTTGAAACCCCTTATAGCTAGGGCGTTTCAAGCTTTTTTGTTTCTTGTAAAAATTGAGTACTTTTTTTATTTTTTTGTGTCTCTTAAAATTTTTTTCATCTGCCTGTTACTTACGATTTGATAATCTGTTCTGAAGCCAAATTTTTCATGTAGAGCATCTGTGAAATTAGTGCGTGTATAGGTTGGGATATATCCGTCTCCCACTATTTCGTGAAAATTCATATCCCTCAAACCTTGTACAATCTCTCTGCATGTGAACTCTTCACCAAGTCTTTTCTCTAAATACCTGTATAGAACCATTGATAGAAAGCAGGAAGTAAAATGAGCCTCTATCCTATCGTCGCGACTTAAGTATACGGGTCGTGATTTAAATTCGCTTTTCATGATGCGAAAACACTCTTCAATTTCCCAACGCCTCTGATTCACTTTTATAATGGCCGGAGCGTCATCTTCTAAATTTGTACATACAGCATAGAATCCATCAAATAATTGTTCTTTTGAGATGATATCTGCATTAATACTGTATAACTCTGTGGCTGCAATCTCTCCATCAGGAGTGATACTTGTTTTTTCAATAAAGCGCTTATAGTCATTTTGGTTGTGTTTTTTTATCTTTGCAGGATTGGTATCGATTACTTTTATGGCACGTTCAATCTGTGATTGGCGAATTTGTCGCTGGTAATCCCTGTACTTAATAGAATAAGTGACAATCAATTTTTGTTCTAAGTCGTTCTCTTTAATCCAACGCTCCTTATAAAACGTTTTATCAGCATACATCGATTCGTCGTCTAGCTTCGTAATGTCATAGGTCTGACGACCTTCACCAAGTCTCCAACCTTCTGGAGAGAGAGCCCACTCTTTTAAATGCTTTTTTAACTTCTTGATGGATTGAGTAGTAATAAATGCACGATCCTCTTTATCATTAAATTTTCGGTTATCCAATGATGCAAGACCGGCATCGGTGCTAACTACAAACTTAGATAACTTAAAATCCTCTAATATTTTTTGTTCTAGAGGCTTCAATGTAAGCTGCTCATTTGTATTACCTTTATGAATACTAAAGGCGAGGGGAATACCGTCTCCATCCATAAAAAGTCCCATCTGGACAATCGGATTAGGACGGTGTTCCTTAGAGTAACCGTATTGCTTTAGGCCATCCTCCTGTTCAATCTCAAAAAAATAATTTGTACAGTCATAGTAAAGGATGCCACTATTTCTCTTTGATAGTTTCAAGCTATTTTTGTATAGCTCTGATTGAATATAATCTGTTTCCTTCGCAATAACTTCAAGTGCCCTATAAATATGTTGGATGTCAAAGTCTGGTTGTTCAATAAGCTTAGAAGAAAGTTGATGGGTAGCAAGTTTGGATGATGGATAGATAATTCTACCGTAAAGCAAGCGTGACAAGATCGAATCCAGATTAAAGGAAAACTTGTACTTATCAGATATTTTCCGGCAAATCTTATGTAGCTGCAAATCATGATAGATCTGTTGGAGAAAAAGATAACCGCCGTTAAAACTACGTCTCTGATCTTTTTCAATCAACTTCGTAGGAGAGTACTGAACCATTATCTTACGCTTATCTTCTTTATCTTTCTCATTCAGTTCAGCAATATATTGTTTTGCCCATTCAATAGGGTCTTGACCGTCTAACTTTTTTAGCAGTTCATCGTATGTGCCGAGCTTTTCAACAATTTTAGATGAATGTTTCCCGTCTTTGTAAGTGGATTTAATGACATATAGTGATGAGGAATTTTTCGATTTCGTAATTTTTAATCTCATAACCGTCCCCTCCAATACTTACATTATAACAAAGTACTCAAAAGTACTCAATATAAAAATGAAAGTTTTGGCATTTTTTCAATAAAAAAAGCCCTGTTATCAAGGCTTTTCATAACTTCGATATTTATGTAACTGTCAAAGACCCGTTAAATCACATTAATATATTGGAAAATACATTTATTTATCCCCTTGGCTATACTATAATGTTATTAGATTATATTAGGAGTGGATTGTGATGGAACAACAAACCCTTAAAATTACTGGAGTATTATCTGACCCGACACGATTTTCCATTTATCAATATGTAGCTCGTCAGCATGGGGATGTTACTGTTCAAGAAATAGCAGATACTTTCAAAATACATGCAAATGTGGCTCGTCTTCACTTAACAAAGCTTGAAGATGTAAACATGTTGGTATCTGATACAAAGAAAACTGGTAAGGGAGGAAGACCGAGCCGTTTTTACTATTTATCTGATGAAGTGGTCAGCCTACAATTTCCATACCGAGACTATCAAAGATTATCTGAAATAGCTATTCAAACGTTACTTTCCTTAGGAGAAGCTGGGGAAGCAGCATTGGTTGAAACTGGTAGAAGGTTTGGTTTCGAATCAGCTAAAGCATACGTTGGGTCATTAGACCAAAATATTCAAGATATGTCTCCGAAAGAGAAGGTAAAATTCATTGAAAAAATTGCCCTCAATCAAGGATTAAATCCAGAAATTCATTACGATGATGAATCCAATGAAGCTGTTTTTAGAATTTTTAATTGCACCTATAAAGAACTGGCAAAAAATTCTACTGCTGTATGTAAAATGCACCATGCCCAAATTAACGGTATCTTTAATTTCTTCTTCGAAGACATGGAATTGAAAGAAGAATCGACCATGTTTGAAAAGCATGAAATGGCCTGTACGTACACATCTGTCGTGTTACCTAAGTCTTAAATTACAATGAAAATGCTAGTTAACGGGTCTTTCTTTTGTTAATTAGCATATTTCTATTTTACAAACTACTGTATACGTTCTATAATAAAGTGAAGCAATTCTTCACATACTTATATTACACATACAGTTACATAAAGGAGGGAACCGTCTTGGATCGCATGTTCCGTGTTATAGCTTTTTGGACTGGAATTATGGCCGTTTTATTTATGGTCGGCAACATGCATGAAGTGGCGATTTTGTTCTTCGGACAAACTGGAGCATTCTTGGCACTTAGCTATTTGAAGTTATCTGAAAGAGCATACATCTATATTTTCGGTGCATATTTAACTCTTTTCTTTGTTGGGTTTACGTATTACTCTACGTTTATCCTTCAACCAGGCATTGGTCATTAATGAAAAAAGCAACCCCCGTCAGCTTAAGCTGATGGGGGTTCGTTCATTCATCGATTCATTCCATAAGGATCTTCTATAAACAAATTATATTCTTTTGACATCTTTATACTTTTCCCTTGAATGTTAACATGGAAAGAAGAGCTTATACCTCCTGGGTGAACGAGTGACTGTATGGCCCGATTTTCCTTGAATTCTTCAGAAAAAGGATTAGCACCTGCAGCATTATTTAAAAAGGAAAACAATCCTGCTTTTATGAGGAATCTGTCTTGTTTATCATGAAATAATTCTACCATCCCATTGGCACGACTTATTTTTCTGAATGCATCCCACTGAATATGGGCCGTTAAATCCATCTCACCAGGATTCATTAAAGGGTCCTTTATCATTTGGTGTTTAGAGTACCCCCTTAATGAGCCTTCCCTCCGTTCTGGTTTCACCAATTCCTCATTTGAATACCCATAGTCCACCGTAACAATAACTCCTCTTTTTAACCAATTGCTTATAGTAAGCATCCATGTTTCCATGGAAAGACAAATTTCCGTCCTATGGGCTTCCGGCAACTCTGGACCGTACAATCTAAGCCACTCACTTAATCTGCTATTTTGTATGGGTACCAATTCTTCAATAAAACTTCCATCTCCCCAATTAATCATTACTTCGTACAAATCGCCATCCCGCTTTTCCACAACGTTAACGGGAAAAGCATCAATGAGTTCATTGGAAAACACTATCCCCTCGAACAATGGATGGGAGGACTGTGCTTTTTCTACATTTGTGTACACGTTTATTTTCTCTTTATATTCACGTAAGTTGTTCAACAAGATTTGTTGATGGTAGGGGCTTGCCTCTATAATTAAATAACTCATGTCGTCGTATATCTCCGCATCGTTATTTTTTATGTAATCAAGTACATTTCTGGCAAATGTCCCATCTCCAGCTCCCCACTCACAATGGTAGGTGTTAACTTTTCCTTTCGTATAACATCAAGAAAAAAACGACCAAACGTTTTCTGAAAAACAGGGTGAACATGATTGCTTGTATAGAAGTCACCTTCATTACCAAGTTTTATGGATTGATTCATATAATAACCTGCATCAGGATCATAAAGAGCCGTTTCCATAAATTCAGCATAACTCCATGGTGGCTTTGTTTTTCTCATTAATAGCTCTTTTATCTGACTCATAACTAATCCCTCTCCCAACCTTCATTACAGTAAAAATATAGCTAATGAAAAATCACCTTTACACTATTGACATAGTGTTAATAGGCATTTATAATTAACTTGTCAGTAGAACAATGATCTTGGGAGTTCCCCCTCCCCCCTCAAAGTTCATTGATACTTGATTAACTCCCCAAACGACCTTCTATGTCCCCATAGGAGGTCATTTTTTTGTAAATTACACATCTAAATCTTCGTCTTCCATTTCTAAGTAATACGCTTCCTCTTGACTTGTCATGTCCTGAGTTTTTGTAAACTGATACCACATCCAAAACATAAAACATGTTCCTACAAAGCTGAAACTTAACAATACTAAAATAACTCCTTCTAGTGACATAATGAACCCTCCTATTTTTATCCTATAAGATTGCCTAAATAAGAAGGGTTCATACAAAACTACCAGCCAAAGCCGTTGATAAATGGATTCGTTTCCTTTTCTTCACCAATTGTTGTAACAGGACCATGGCCATTAGCAACAATCGTTTCATCAGGTAAGGAAAGAAGTTTATTATGGATAGAATTCATTAAGGTTTCTTCATTTCCCCCTGGTAAGTCAGTCCTCCCAACGCCTCCCCTAAACAATACATCACCGGAAAAAACAACGTTAGAACTCTTTAAATAATAAGAGACACTACCTGGAGAATGACCAGGTGTATGATATACTTCGAATACGAAGTTCCCAATCTTCAAAGAAGATTCGCTTGTAATCAACTTATCAGCAGGTTTTGCGGAGATCTTTTCAATTCCAGGAAAAAGAGCAGATCCATTTAATTGAGGTTCTTCTAACCAATCTGCTTCTTCCTTATGTAAATAGACAGACGCTTGAAATGCCTCTCTAACTGCATCTACGGCTCCTATATGATCAAAGTGGGCATGGGTAAGTAATATAACCTCTATACTTATTCCTTGTTCTTTTAACCAGGCTATAAGTTCATCACCATCTCCTCCTGGATCAATCATAATTCCTTTTGAGTCATTTATATCATACAAAACATAACCGTTTGTTTGTAAAGGCCCTAATGGTAATTGTTTCCACTCCATAAATATCCCTCCCAGTTTTTAATACTTACTATTCTACTATGGACAACTCTCGTTGCAAAATCAAATATAATAGTCAGTTAAAAAAGGTTGGAATTATGAGCTTTTATAACTGACTCGAAGCCATTGCCTAAAAACAGAAATCAACTACTAATTTATAGTTTCCTTTTATGGTGGTAACTGTATAGCCATGGTTGTTTTTAACAGGATTATAAACCTCAGAAAATAAAGTTTCGCACCTTATGGCATCATCTACTCGACAAACAGCAAAAAAAAGAAGTAAAATATTATATGTATTTCTACACATAATAAATAAAGAGTAAAGACAAACTCGGCTATTTTTAATTAGTATTAATACATATATGGAGGAGGATATAAAATGGAATTAGGAATTATCACCTTATTAATTACAATTCTTTCTGCAATTGGATTATTTAAATCACTTAAGACAAAAAACTTCTTTGCTGTTGGTTATGCGACGATTACTGTATTAGTATTTGGCTGGTTTTCGATCATGACTTTATATTCTATTATCTTCACAAGCGGCGGAGGTCAAATCGGTTAATAGGAATCCAATACACAACTCAACTTCTAATTTTAAGAAGGAACGGAAGCTTTTCCGTTCCTTCTTTGTTATTTATCTAGTCCCTTTAATTCCTTTATACCATTATCCTCAATATCTTTAGTGTTGAGCTTCCCCTGTACTGCTTGTAGCTTTCCAGACATGGACGAAGGCTTGTCCCTTCGATCATCAATGCGAATATTTGTTGCCACCCTTTGATGTCCAAGTTTGAAAGGAACTTCGTGTATTTCCTTAATAACCTCCAATAATACAGGCAGTTCCCCTTCGATAAGTGTACTCATTGGTGTTAGTTCATAAGTAATGGGCTTATTTGTTTGCTTAAGTATTAAGTGAATTTCAGCAACAACGTCTGAGACACTTGTTGAATTAGTACCGATTGGGATGATCGTAATATCTGCAATTGCCATCCTACCTTTCTCCTTTCTTATTTGTGGTCTAATTGCCCTTGCCGGGAATTCTTTTAAAGCGAGTTTTCGGTAAGAGCGAATTGCCGTATTTATATGTTTTATATCCGGTTCAGCAGTCGTAACATGTTTTTGCAGCCAATAACTTGCCCCTAAGACCCAACCTCGCATAAGCGATATTTCTTTTCCCCTTAACCAATATGAGAGGAAAGGCAAAAGTACTAAAGCAATAAGGGCTGCAAGATCAATGATTCCTGTTACATTATTTTCAGATAACAAAGCCAGTGGAATCGATATTATAAACACTGCAACAAAATATAGTAATACCATATTTGTTGAACAGTTTCTATTTGTAATTAGGGCTCTATCTATTTTTCGCCGGTTAACAACAGAAATAATTCCTTTGTAACTAAAAATTTTATGCTCCGCACCGTGATATTTTTTTAATTCCCTCGGAAACCAAAAATGAGTGCCAAACAAAAAGAACAGGACTAGAAAAAAAGGAAACTCTACAAACTCCAATCCACTTGACAACTGGTTTAAAAGTGGAGGTACAAATACCATTAGCATTAAAAGCCAAAATAGTAAGTGATACCACCACGGCATGGAAAAATAAACAAGCTTTCCTGTTTGTAAAATCGTTACAGGGTTCAATGGTTTTAACCAAGTTACTTGTTTCCCATTATTTTCTGTGTATGAACAAGCAACATGTTTTTTCCCTATGAAAATAATCCCTTTTTGAAAAGACATTCCCCTTACTAGCATGGAGACACCACTTCCTATCTTATACTGGCGGATCTGCTAGCAATCCAATAATCCTCTATAACATGCATTTGCAACTGGTTTTCTAATGCCTCGTATGCTTTTAATTGGGAATCCCATTCTTTCCATGTATGATAATACTTTACCTCAATATAAGCAATTGCTTCTTCTTGAAGGGGGAAATTTACGTTTACTTCTCCCTTAGGTCCAAACAGCAGATTATCTTCTGACTTGTTGGGAAATTGGAATGCAATTCCTTCATCAGAAACTACAATATGGGAGGTTTCAAAAATAATATCATTTCCTTGCTTTAAATAAAGTGAACCAATGGAATCAGCTACTTTTATAGGCTCCATGGAATCATTTAACAGGACGATTTCAATGAAGTCATCTCCCATTAATCCATCATTTGGAAAATCATTCCATGACCATACTACATCAACTTGATAACCAACCCCCTCCTCTAACTGTATATCCAGTTCCATCTGTATGTGATTAACTAAATCTTCATTCGTTACTGCTGAAGATTGATTTATAATGTAAAAACCAACGCTAAAAAGTCCTAACATGACTGCCAATGGCAGTAGAATAACAATAAGATTCTGTCTCATACATGATCTCCCTTAATCTTTCATCGAGTCAATTTTCGTTAATCCTATCATGACATAATTTCATGGAAATTTCACTTATACAAAACAAAAAAAGACTGAAAGCAAACTACAAAGTTTCTTCAATCTTATTATACAGAAAAGAAACATCCACTTTATTAGTTCTTTTCCGTGAGTCTTTTTTCTTTAAATAGAGCCATTTTTGCATCCAGAAGTATTTTTTCATCTATCATACCTAATCTATACATTTCTGTTAGCTCTTCTTCCATTAACTCAATATCCCCTTGCCTGCTCCCTGTATATATATAGGTACCAAATTTCTTCAGTAACTGTTGTATTTCATAAAAGGTCATGGCTATAGCTCCTCAATGATACGCAATAATTTATATTAATTTAACTATAGCAAGAAACACGAATAAAGCCAATGGGATATACATAAATGCGTTCCCCCCACGATACATCGTCTTTAGTTTCCCCATTAAAATAGTCCCTCCTAAAATTGCAATAATAAATAATGGGAATAATATAAGAAGGAGCCAGGCAGATAAGCCAATAACAGCAAAATCTAACCCTACTAAAAAGAAGAAAAGGGCTAATAGAAGCCAATGAAACCAACCTTGATAGGGAAAATAACCATAGGAAGGATGAAATTGTTTAACAAAGAAAACAACTAACCCAAGACAAAACAAAATAATAAGAAATTTAGTAATGAACAAAGGTAACCAAGTAAAAAAAGCTGCACCAAGAAGGACACCTGACCAAAATGCACCGAAACAAAACGCACCTATAATAAATAAAAAAAACAGGTAGGGAGAACCATACTTTTACAGCCAATAAACTACCTATGGCTAATCCAGCAATTAAAAGAAAAAAAAACAAAAAATAAAAATGAAATCAATGTTAAAACCTCCCTTCACATTCATTTTATGAAGGAAACCTTGGAATAGGACAAGAAATTCGTTTTGACATTCATACTGATCTTGCTATACTACTAGTTATTAATTAGAAAGAAGTGGGGGATAACAATTGTCTCAAGATAAATTGGACGAAATACTACAAAGAGGTATGTTTGGCAATAAAGAGACGTTACCAGAGGAGCGAAAATTGTTTTTAAGTACCATCTCTGAAAGAATTTATTTAGCCCTTACGAATAAACAAGTAAGGAAGCGTGGAATGTATGACGAAGCAAAAGAGCTTATGAAAAAAACTTTCAGACGTTCACTTATATATCAACGGCGAACTAAACTACCCTGCCTACTCCAACTATATTCAGGCTGCTAATCAATTTACGGTTCCTTTTACCATCGTAAACGATGGGTATGATACACCGATAGGTATTGTTTTGGCTAGTCGAGTAAACCTATCCAATGTAGAGGATTTTTTTATCAAAGATGAAGAATTCTATCAAGATATAGATGAATGAACCTATCTATATACACAAAGCCTTATTCATTAGTATGAACAAACTTGTAGAAATGTCATCGAGGGTGCTAAAGGATAAAAAAAACTCCTGTTGGATAAAGGATAGTGAAAAATGTGATGCTCTACTACTTTTTCAGTATCCTCTTTTGTGCACCCTCACATTTATTATGAGACTGCTGAAAAACTCGAAAAGTTAAATTGCAACGGCTTCGCCCATTGCTTAGATGGACTGAAAAAGTGGAAAAGCACCACTTTTTCAGCGCCCTCTTTATTATTTATCTGGGTCAACGGGATGAATAGCACGTGGTCTCCGATTTTTCAAAGGCATTGGTGCTCGAAACAACACATCACGCATACTTTTTAAATTAAATGGGAGAAATGGCCACAAGTAAGGTGTGTCATAGGCTTTCATCGCCGTCAATAAAATAATCAACAAAAACGAGATAACAATAAAGCCTGGTACATGGAAAAAAGCTACTCCCAATAAAAGGGCTACTCGCATAAGACGATTCGCTAGGCTCATTTCATAGCTAGGCGTTGAAAAGGAACCTATCGCAGCTGCCGCTAGATATAGTACTACCTCATGGGAGAATAAACCAACCTCAACAGCAACTTCACCAATTAAAATGGCAGCCACCAACCCTAAGGCTGTTGCAAGGGCAGAGGGGGTATGAATGGCGGCCATCCTCAACATTTCAATACCTGCTTCTGCTACAAGAAACTGACCAATTAACGGGACTTGCCCCTCATCACTAGGTCCCAAATATGATAATCCATACGGCAATAAATCTGGATTAACAGCAAATAAATACCATAAAGGCAGAAGAAAGATGGAAGCCCATACTGCCGCAAACCTAACTAGCCTTAATGCAGATCCAACAATTGGTTTCTGGCGATATTCCTCTGCATGCTGCAAATGATTCCAAAAGGTTGTTGGTGTTATGATAACACTCGGTGAACCATCCACTAAAATCAAGACATGTCCTTCAAATAAATGCGTACCTGCAACATCTGGTCTTTCTGTGTATCGTACCAAGGGATAAGGATTATTATGTTGCCCAAAAAGATACTCCTCAATTGTCTTGTCACCCATTGGCAGCCCATCTATTTCTATTGTTTGTAATTTATCTTTTATAAAGGTTACAAGCTTAGGATCAGCAATATCCTCAATGTAAGAAATACAAATATCTGTATGGGATCTCTGCCCTACCCTTATGTACTCATTCCTTAACTTGCGGTCTCTTACTCGTCTTCGCATTAACCCTACATTAAAAACGATTGTTTCTACAAATCCATCCTTGGATCCCCGTATCACCTTTTCCGTATCTGGCTCTTCCGGTCCCCGGATTGGATACTCCCGTGTATCTAATAAAATACATTCATCAAACCCATCTAAGAGTAACAAAGTTTGACCTGATAACACCTGGATGATCGCTTCTTCTAAATCCTTATTCGTTTCTACTTCGATATATGGAATAATTGACTGTGTCAGATAACGTATAAAGTCAATATCTTCTGTTCGTTCATTAACTTTTCTCAATTCTTTTTGAATCTCAGTTAGTGCAACATCTTTGGCAAAGGCATCTACTGCAAACAACGCAATTTTTACACCACTATGTTCTAAGTCTAACTGAATAATATCAAAATTTTTCGTTGTACCAAGTTGCTCTTCAAGGTAGGAAACATTCTTCTGCAGATTATTAGAAATGGGACGTTTTATCTTCTTAACCATTTTCATCCTCCTTCCTTACTATTACTGTTTACTTTTACTCTCTAAACCATTCAAAAAACTAAAATAAACCGGTTAGCATACGTTGCCCCTTATGCTCATATAAACTAATAGACAAGCTTTTTTGGTAACGGTAAAAGGGTGGAGTGATGACGGATGAGAAACAAAAAGGTTGTTTTTACTATATGTTTAGGGTTTTTATCGGCATTTTTACTTTTTAATAATTTACCAATAAATCAATTACTGGAGTCTCGAAATATGTTGGAAACCATCTCTTATTTTCCTGAAGATGAACAAGTAGATTTTATTGAACAGGGGACAGAAATACAACTGTTAGAGCTAAAGGACGAAAATGAGTACTATTTAGAATGGCAGTTTTATTCCATGACCGACACTCCAGTTTACTTAAGACAAGATGTATCTTTACTTTTTGAAAACGGAATACTTATGGATCGGAAATATTCGGTATCCAATACAGAGGAGAAAATAACGGGAAAGGCGACCTTTCAAGGGGAGGACAGCGGACGTCACGAAGCTATCTCGTACCATTATGCTGAAATACACTATCCGGAAAATATTATTAAGAGTAAACAGGCCATAAGCTCCGATGTACTTTATATAATAGATTCACCCCTTTCACCTATACTTACGTTTAGGGAGCCGAACACAACGATGGAAGAACGAAGCAAAGAAATTCTAGACTCCATTATTGATCAGCAGCTTAATTATATATGGGACCGTTTAATAGAAAAATTTCAGATTAAAAGGGAAGAGTATATTCACATTCCGTTTAACGAATTAACTGACTATGAACATGAGTCCCTTCCAGGTTTTACGCAGGCTGAAACAAAACTAGTCATGGGCAAATTATGGGAAAGTATATATAAATATTATATTTTAGGGGTAGATACTTTTGATGAATCTAAATATGATCCATTAGGCAGTACCATGCCATTGATCCTGTTACATGAACACGGTGGGCATATGATTATCTTGTACGAGACTGGATATCAACGAAAACAACAACTTTTTCAACATATCAAACGCTAAATATAGGTTTCGTAGGATTCTCTTGGACCTCCACTTTTACAAACTGGGTTACAATACAAAAAATAGCAGCCCAAACTATCTTAGTCTGAGCTGCTATTTTTAAAATTAATATTATCGACCATTCCATATGATAATTCTTCTTAACTGCTCTTGTAATTCTAAATAATCCTCTTCCTCGGGATTTAATTCAATTGCCATTTCAACCTGTTCGTATGCTTTTTCATAAGATCCCTTTTCGAAGTAGATTAATGATAAATTAAAATGAGCTTCATGGAAATCTGGCTTTTGTTCAATTGTTTTTAATAGATTATATTCTGCCTCATCAAGCTCACCTATCGTTGCTTGGATATAAGCTAAGGAAAAATATGTATCTGGTAATAATGGCTCAACCGCTATCGGATCTCCTTCAATTATGGTTTCAAAGTATGGTCTAGCTTTTTCAGACTCATCATTCTGTAGAAACTCTTGACCTATTTGAAAATAGACAGCATAGGATTGGGTAGTTTTTTCTTGATTGTATCCATATAGAAGTAGTCCTACGATACCAATAATTGTTATGGCTAAAACTGCAACCTGTCTTCCATAATGCTTTTGATTTGGTAAATTGACAATAGCAGATGCTAGGAATCCACCAATCAAGCCACCAATATGTGCCCCATTGTCCACCATAGGCATTAAAAATCCGAAACCTAAATTAATTGCTAAAATAAAAAGGACACTCATTCCCATTGTTCTAAAAAATAGCCGTCGATGGATGACACCAAAGTACAATAGTGCTCCGAAACAACCAAAGATGGCGCCACTGGCACCAGCAGATACATGTTCATTGAAAGCAAAACTTGCAACAGAACCAAAAAAAACCAGCTACAAAATAAATAAACATGAACCTGACTGTACCAAATATCCTTTCAACTGCGCCACCTAAATAAAACAAAGCAAGGGAGTTCATGAATAAATGAAAAATACCTATATGAAGAAACATAGCGTTAAAAAAAACGCCACCACTCACCTTCTAGAATTAAAGGGTTGAATTTTGCCCCAAAGGCAATAAGGGTAGCAGTATCAGTGGAAGATCCATACATCTCAACGATAGAGAAAACCACTAATATTATCCCTATCATAATAAAGGTTAAAACAGGAGACCCATACATGAAGATCTTTTTTTCCTCTTCGACCCTTTTTTCCGAAGACCTTTTTACTGAATGCTTGAAAGAGTAAATTACTGACTCTGGATCTTCTAATTCATTGAATGATAAAAAGGTAGGCATTTCCTTTAGTTTCCATTCTGTAGCTAACGGAAACAATTTTTCATCTAACTTCTCAAGGGGCAACAATATTGTTCGTTGATCTTGTTTTCCACCACCAGTTAAAGGTCGTGGAGAATCAATTAATTCACTATAGCTATCGACAGGTTCGTATGGGGAGAGGATTACATTAGTTAGATTAGCATTTCGAAGGCTCAATTGCTTCCTTACTTGGTTTCCACGTTCATATGTTTCTTTTATATCCCTCCGAAGTTCGCTACTCCAATCTAAATCTTTCTGGGCAATCCGGATAATTTGATAAGGTTCCTTCCGGTCGTCCTCTAACCATATTTCACTCTCGCTTTTGCTAATAAAGATAACTCGCATTCCTTCACGGTTAACCAAGTGGAATACGATCTCCCAAAAGCGAAGTGAAAGTATTAACTTATTCATGTAGTTACCACCACCCGATTATTCGTAATTAATTAATAGTTGTTTAACTTCTATTAAGGTATTAAGTTCTGCAACAGGTTTATGTCCTGTTTTTCGTTGTTCTCCACGGGTGTTCAAAAAAACAGCATCCCATCCTGCATTCATTGCACCTACTACATCATGTTGCCAAGAATCACCTATGAAAAGTAATTTATCTGGGGATAAACGAAGTGATTTTTCCATTAGCTGAAAGATAGCTTTATCAGGCTTTAAAACTCCCACTTCCTCAGAGATCAGTACATTCTCCTTCGGTATCCAACGACTTGCTCCAATTTTTTCAACTTTTCCCCATTGCGTATCCACCATTCCATTGGTAATGATACCTAACTTAATTTCCTTATTTGATAAAAAATTAAATAGCTCACTTAAACCTGGATACGGTTCACTATACTCATCCACAACTTCGTAATAATGATTGTGAAACATATCAGCCAATTCATTAGTAAACGGTAAACCAAATTCCTTCATCGTTTCACAGAACCTTTTTCTCCTATAATCCGTCCCAGAAAGGGATTTCGATTCATATTGAGGCCAGTATAAGTCACTATTCCTTTTGAAACTAGTATAAAATACTTCAAATGGCACATGAGGTTTATCTATATCTGCTGCTACCAATTTGTAATAGCTGTTGCCGATTGCCTTCTTAAAGGCTTTTTCATGACTAAATAACGTATTATCTAAATCAAAGCAAACTCCCTTCCAAAGCAAGGATACTCACCTCTTTCATCATTATATCAATTATTGGAAAATTTTACGAAAGAAAAAGAATTTGAAAAAGAAATAAGGGTGATTCAAAAGAAGAGAGTCCCCCTGAATCACCCTTGAAGCACGATACTTATATAGTCGTTTGTTGCTGTTTTGAAAACGTTTGTTTTGACATTACCTAAACATTTAAGCATATGGATTTTTATGTGCCGTTCAGCGTAGCATTTGGTACATCATCTTTTCTCTAACTGCCGGAATTCTCATGACTAATGAAACCGCTGCACGCCGAAGCCATTTATTAGACAAGAAGGCGTTAAGAAAGCGAAAACGGTTGTTAAATAAACTCAATAAACCAAATACAATTCCAACAATAACTAATAGCCGTTGCATGTCCTCAACCTCCTTCCAATAATAGCTTGAGTAAAAACACGGATATTTATCCACATTAGAGTGTAAATCACCAAAGTGTCATTAAGCTTTAAAAATTGGTCCCATTGCTTTCTTTAATACTTCTGCAGAATGATTAAGCTGTTGTTTTTCTTTCTCATTTAAATCTATTTCCATTACTTCTTGGATACCATCTTTCGTGACAATGGCAGGAACTCCAATATAAAGGTCCTCTAACCCATACTCTCCTTGTAACAAGGTTGATACAGTTAATATAGAGCGCTCATTCCTAAGGATAGCCCTCGTAAGACGTTTCAACCCCATTGCAATAGCATAATGAGTGGCACCTTTTCTTTCAATAATATGATAGGCTGCATCACGAACATTAACGAATATGTTCTCTAAATCTTCACTTGTTGTCTCAGGTTTATGATTTTGAATGTACCTGTCAATTAATTCTGAACCAATCCTCGTTTGGCTCCAAACAGGAAGTTCCGTATCTCCATGTTCACCCATAATGTAACCATGAATATTTCTCACATCTATATTAAAGAAATCACTGAGTAAAAACCTGAACCTA
The DNA here is from genome assembly GCA_021208645.1 of Bacillus sp. (in: firmicutes). Taxonomy (GTDB): domain Bacteria; phylum Bacillota; class Bacilli; order Bacillales; family Salisediminibacteriaceae; genus Evansella. Next base: position 48,317 of record JAJOJL010000017.1, read on the forward strand.
GCCGTATCTAAGATAGTCCCGGATCCAATGACCCTTTCCATCGGTAAACCAGAGAACTTCCAAGTTGCATAGGATAAAATATCTACAGGATTTGTTGCAACAATGAAAATCCCATTAAAGCCACTTTTCATTACTTCCCCTACAATGCCTTTAAAAATTTTCGCATTTTTTTCGATCAGGTCTAGTCTTGTTTCCCCAGGCTTTTGATTAGCACCTGCTGTTATTACTACAATATCCGCTTCTTGGCAGTCCTCGTAGTCACCAGCCCAAATTTTCATAGGAGAACCAAATGGGAGTCCATGGTTTAGATCCATTGCATCCCCTTCAGCTTTTGCCTTGTTTAAGTCTAAAAGAACCATTTCATCCACAGTACTTTCGTTAATTAACGAAAAAGCGTAGCTTGAACCTACAAAACCTGTTCCAATTACGACCACTCTCGTTGTTTTGTTATCATAAATCATTTTGCATCCACCTTTCATTTCTCATTTGCCATAGCTAAAAAAAGTATTGAAAAACCCAAATAAATCCAACGGCACTTAATGTACAAATGTGATTTACAACGTCATTATTAATCGTTTTCATGCCTTTTATTAGTATTGTCTTTTCTCCGCAATGAATTCTTTTTTCCGTAGCTCCTTGACAGATGCTACATTTGAAAGACCCCTGCATAACCGCTCCTGCAAATGAGTCTGCCCATTGCCCTAAAAAGGCAGCAAGTAAAATAAGCAAGAATGGGTAATGAGAAATTGGGGCTAGGATTTCAAGATTATATAACAACCACCCTAAGGCAGAAATAAAAGCACTGCCTCCTAACGCACCTACTGTGCCTATAAAGGTTATCCCTCCTGATTGACCATGTAAAAGCTTCCTTCCAGTCAATACATGAATAGGCTTACCTCTGCTCATTCTTCCAATTTCTGACGCCCATGTGTCACTTGTTGCAGCACCTAAAGAAGCGATAAATGCCAGGTAAAAGAAATCGTTTCCTGTTATTCCATAAAGTAAAGCAGCTATAGCCGGCCAACCACCATTTGCAACAACTTGTGAAAAATCTCTTTTGTCTCCTTTTTCTACCATTTCATTTTCTTCTGAGTGTCCTTTCGTCCATCTGCCAATTAAGGTACTGGACAAGAAGAATGCAGCAAGTAGTAACAGTCCAGCTAAGGATAGTCCAAAGTAAATTAAGAATGCTACACATACAGCGGCATAAGCACCTGATTTTGTCAAAGCTTGATAGCGATAAGATAGGATTGCAACTAGTATTATACCTACTACAACAAAGTTCATCCAAGAATAACTCCATTCTCGGTAATAATTTTTTTAACTGGAATGTCATGGGCCTCCTTAGGGATTCCCTCCACAACTTGCATATTGAAACACAGTGAAACTGTCATTACATTTCGATCATGAAGAAATCTATCATAATATCCCCCACCATGGCCAATGCGGTAACCTATTGGTTCAAAAACTACTCCAGGTACAAGGAGTAAATCAATCTCTGAAGGTAAAATTTCTTTTACTAAGTGAGGTATAGGCTCACGTAAGTTAAAATAACTTACTTCCAATTCATCATAGGAGCTAATTTGGTAGAATATAAGCTGTTTCTTTTTTGGAATACATTTAGGTACAACAATTTGTTTTCCCTCTGCCCACGCTTTTTCAATGATGGCAGACGTATCTATCTCATTTTGTGTTGAAATTGTTGTTCCAATTACCTTGGCATTCTTCCACTCTGGTTGTTCATAAAGTCTATTATGTATTCTCTTTGTCATTTCCAATTTTTCATTTCCGTCCAGCGTTTTTAGCCTACCTACTATAATTTTTCGCCATTTTTCCTTACTAACCACCATGACTCCCCCTTCCATTATTCACACCTTAAATAACGAAAAAAGTGATTGAAAAAAGGTTAATTTTCCAATCACTTTATGTTTTATTATTTTGTTTCACGGTGTAAAGTTACACGCTTAAGTCTTGGGCTATACTTCTTTAGCTCAATACGATCTGGATTATTACGTTTATTTTTAGTGGTAATGTAGTTACGATCACCAGTTTCTGTGCAAGCTAACGTTACATTTACTCTCATGTCATTTCCCTCCATATCTCAAACTAATATTCATACCTTAAAATAATAGCAAAGATTAATGAGATATTCAAGAGAAAGAAAATTAAAATCGTTTTTCAGTCACCTTGGTGCTGAAAATACTTGTCTAAGGTGAACAGTTTCTATTTTTTTCCTAGCAGTTCCTGGTATTGCATATGAAATTCTTCAATTTCATGAAGTTTTGTACTCATGAATTCCCATTCGTAAATATAACTACTTACCTTTTTTCTAAATATAATTGAAACTCTATTCCCCAGCCTCTACTATGTTTAGTAATAGGTTATATTGCAAGGGAATTCCAGTTTCCCAATCTGCTACATTTATGGACATGGTACTGTGTTTCTTAATTTTTCCTTGCCCACTGATTCCACCAATTAGTCGATAACATTCCCCGTCATGAACAATTAATGCTTCTTTACTAGGGGAATAATAAACAATCGGTACATCCGTGCCCCCCAATTCATATTTTACCAACAAGGAAATGTGTTTCCCTTCCTTCGAATTATTTTGGAGTACAAGTTTATTTAACTCTTTCCCTTGTGTTTTCATAGGTAAATGAATCCACTTCCAAGAAATTTCTTCCATTGTCCCCTCTTTAAAATGATCAAAACTACCTAGATTGAGAACTCCCCGCAACTGGTTATTCACTTTCAATCCGTACTCCTTCTTATGCTCAATCGAAACATGTGGTAAAACAGACATCTTCATCCCTCCTAAAAAGTTCTCTATGTATATTGGCATCTATCTAACTTGTCTTCTTTGTTGATTCCAAAAACTAGAATTATTACTTGTATTACCATATTAACTAGACTTGAGAAGTTCAACAAGAAGGTGTTTTTGTCGGTAACTGTCATATATATTCTATTCAGCGGGGCTCTAAATAAAAAAGTTCATGAAACATTCAATTTCCTTACAAATGACTAAATAATAAAGAATAATCTACAATATTCAAGGTAATTCTTGTTAATTTTTTATTAAAAACCTTGTTTTATCGCTGTTTTATGACAACTACGGACTATGGGCATATAGGAAGCACAACAAAATTATGATATAAATAAGGTTGTATTTACTTTTTAAAGTTATTTAAACGGAGGAATTTTTAATGGAATGGACAATCTTTTTGTTATTTTGTTTAAGTGCAATTCTATTTGGTTTATCTATGCTTCAGAGGGATCGTTCTAAAGACGTGGAAAAGCAGTTGGAAAACCTTTCAATTCAGCTTATGAAGGAAATGCATCAATTGGAAAAAAAGGTTAACGATTTAGAGGCAGAAAATACTGTATTAACCACAAAGAAGATGATTGCGAAATAGAAACTGTAAAATATTTATTCATGAAAGGCAGGAAAAAACGTGTTAAAACATTTACTTCGAGGTTCTGCCATAGGCATTTTTATAGCTACATCCGCATTTGCAAGTACGTATTTTTTTAGTGGAAACCCATCAGAATCATATGCTAATGAACCATTGACCTTAGATGAGGCAGTATTACTACTTGAGGAAGCTGATATGGTGATACTTAATCAGAATGAGTATAATGAATTGGTCAGAGCAATTGATAACCTAAAGGAAGAGTTATATGCTAAGGAAGTTGTGCTGGAGACAGTAGAAACGGAACTAGACGAGACACAGGAAGATACCGCTGAACAAGAGACAGAAACAGACGTAGAAGAGGAACCTCAACAAGAAACTGTTATTAAAGCAGTATTAGTAATTGAAGGAGGCATGTCTACACGGGACATCTCCAATCAATTAATCAACTTAAATATCATTGAAGACCGTACAGCCTTTGAAAACTATGTAAATGAATCCGGTTTAGAGCGTTCCTTAAGATTTGGTGAATACGAATTAGCAAGTGATATGACAATACAAGAAATAGCAAGAATAATCTCATCACCATAAAAAGAAAAAGGAAAGGGTGTCCGGAATTAACTTCCGAGACACCCTTGTTATTTTATCCTTAAATTGTTATTAACCAGCTTCATCGGAAAATTCCAACTCAGCTTCTTCATCTGTAGGCTCAATTAAAGCATCCCAATTGCCTGGACCATTACGTTTTTCCTTCAGTTTGAAATACGCATCTAGTACATCCCTTGAAATTCTATTGGCGACTCCACTTTGATGTTTACTAATGCCTGGTACTACTACTGAAATGGCAACCTCAGGATTTTCAAATGGTGCATAAGCAACAAAGGTCTGATTATTTGCTTCTTTCCCGTTTACAAATACTTGGGCCGTGCCTGTTTTCCCTGCAACTTCGTATGGTTTATTTCTAAAAAATTCTCTCGCTGTTCCTCTGTTCCCATTTGTCACCATCCAAAAACCCCTTTGCACTTCTTGTAGATGGTTTTCATTAACATCAAGTTTATTTAAAACTTTAGGGTTTAATTGCTGAGTAACTTGTCCTAATTCTTCCCGACCTGTCCCAGGTTCTCTTATTTCTTTCACGACTCTTGGAGCAATTCGATAGCCATCATTTGCAATTGTAGACACATATTGAGCTAATTGCATCGGTGTGTACGTATCAAATTGTCCAAATGAAAGGAAAAGAAGTTGCCCAGGTTCACGGCTGTTACCACCGTTAATCCCGGTCATTTCGTTCGGCAGGTCAATTCCCGTTTCAACCCCGAGGCCAAATTGTGCATAATAAGACCGAAGAATATCATAGCCTCGGTAAAAATTTCCCCAGTTTGTCCCTGAGACTCCTGGTATATAACCAATCATCCGCATGGCTATATAGATCATGTAAATATTAGATGATTGCTCCAACGCAGATAAATGATTTACGTATCCTAATGTTCTCCAAGAACTAACTGGTCTCGCACCTGGCAAATTTAGTGTACGGTCAAAAATCGATTCGTAGGGATTAATAACTCCTGTATCAAACCCAGCAAGTACAGTAGCTCCTTTGATGGCAGAACCCATTTCGAACCCTCTTGTAAACGTCCCAATATCACCACTTGGGCTGTATCCAGCCATGGCCAGTATATCACCTGTATGTGGTTCCTTAACAACCACATAGGCATCAGGGTTTCCAATGAAGTTAGCTTCAAATTCTTCTACCCAAAAGTCTATAATGTTTTCCACGTGCTTTTGAAGCTCCATATCGAAGGTAAGAACAAGATCACTACCACGACTTCCGAGATGTTCTTCAGGGTTCTTGAGAAAGGTTCCTGATAGATCCATTGCATTCTCCAAGTATCCTCTCCTTCCCCTAAGCACCGATTCATACTGAGCCTCTAAGTAACTACGACCTACTTCTTCATTTCTCTCATAACCGTTAGCCAAAAAGAAATCAATATCATCCCGGGGAATAGCACCTACATTACCAAATACTCCCCTTAATGAATTGTCATAAATATACCTTCTCTCTGAGTCACGAATAATATCTATCCCTGGTAAGTCCTCGAGATTTTCCATAATTCTTGCCGCTTCTTCGTAAGTAATATCAATTTTCACCTTATGCGGTAGGTTATTAAATCCAACATTAAATTCCCGCCAAAGGGCGAAAACTTCCATTTCTTCTTCAGAAAGCCAATTTAATTCTTCTTCCGATATCCTGCTCAGTCTCTCAAGATGCGCTTCACTATCCGTAAGCTCTAACTCCCTTGCTTCTTCAATGGACAATTTCTCCTCGTACTCTTCCGGATATAGAAGGCTCCAATATTCCTTAAGATCACGTTCATTAACCCGCGCAGGAACTAAGGTAATATATTCATTAAGTTTCCTTGCAGTTTCAATCATTTCCCTTTGTGGTGTCCGACGGTTGGTATACGTAACAGTAAACAACCTTTTATTATCTACAAGGACATTTCCAAAGCGGTCATAAAGGAGTCCTCGTGGTGCTTCTACTGGTACACTTACATTTACAGTACGGACTAACTGTTCTTGATACTCTTCCCCTTGAACAATTTGCACTACCCCTAGCCTTAATATTAATCCTGAAAAAAGTATAAAAACGAGAAAGAATAAAAGATTAAGACGAATGGTAAATGTGTTTTTCGTTGTTTTTTTTTCTTGCATAACTATTTATTCCTTTCCTGCCTACGCCAATGATGTATGTTTTCCCAAGAAATGGACCTACTGAAAATAGTGTTCCCAATTCGCAAGAATAGACACCTTCCTTTTAGGGAAAGGTGTCTAATTTTACTGCCCGCAGATGCGGTTATCTTCCAGATTTCACGAACCCGCCCTATAGCAGGTGGGTGCTCTCAAAAGCATTTCCAACTTCCAGAAACAGTACTAGGGTACTATTGCAGGCATGTTGTACATGCTTCAATATTAAGCTCCCAAAGTGAATTAATGTTCGGTTCGAATTAAACTTGAAGTTCACCAACATCGCAGGCATATGCTTTTTTTGTTACTAGTAGTATAACATACTGAAATCACTTTTTCAAAATAGGATGGACTAGTGATTGAGTCAAGTATTAGTGGGCAATTTTTCTGGAAGAAAATAATGCCTCTTTTTGCTCGTTGTTTTGATAGCGCTTTCTCGATTTCTTGGTTTTACTTTTGTTGTGTAAATTAGCTTTTTTAAATTCCTCTAAGTCCTTTTAAAGCTGCTACAATCGGTTTTCCAATAGCGTTATGTAAGTAAGCCATGTTATTTCGTGTGGCCTCTGCTGCACTGTTTTTGAGCTTCTCTACAAAGTATTTTGGAGGCTTTGATTCCTCCTTTGATGTCTTTCCTTCTGGCAGTTCTAAGACTTGATTTAGGCGACCCTTTAACGTTTTTACTTCCAAACGATCTCTCAATGCAACCATCAATCCAATAAATTTATCTAGCCCCTTAGTGCTCCAACTACGGCCATTTTTCACCCTTCTGGCAAAGACACTCATTGTAC
>JAJOJL010000020.1 GCA_021208645.1 Bacillus sp. (in: firmicutes)
GATTACATCGTAGTTAACTATTTCACTAGTATTTTGTCATAAAAATTATACCCTTTCTTATACATATTCACACTCACCCTTTCCAATCTGATGGATTGTGTATATTACCAAATTTGTCCATGATTAAGTCGATTTTTCATAGCCATATAATGCTATATTTAATGAAACTTAAAAATATTTTTGACGTCTATATTAATGGAAACTAAGGTGTAATCAGGGAAAAGATATATTGCCATCTCAAAGGAGTGTAACTTTCATGATTAGTAAACAGATAAATAAAAACTTAGGTATCTTCTTTTTAATAGGAATATTGGTTACAGTATTGCTAGTATTTGCAAGTTCAGTCGGAGCCGATGAAAATCGAGAAATAACACTTAGAGAGCAATCACAAGTAGATGTAAATCATACGGAAACCATTGATAAGATTTGGAGTTATCTTGATACACATGTGCGCCCTGATATCTTTGCAAGTCTTCACATTGATCGGGAGACGGATCCAGCCGGAATTATTGTCCTCTCTTTTACGGAAGATATTAAACCGGAAACACAGGAAGAATTAGAAGAAATTGCAGGTGATAATTCGCCAATTTCCTTTAGAATTGTTCCTTATACAGAAAAACAGCTTTTGGAAAAACAGCGGGAGATTGATGCAGATGTCTTTGGAGACAACAGTTTTACTGAACAAGGAATTACTGTTCACCATACTGGCCCAGACATTATTAATAGTAAAGTCCAAATTGGGATTTCTCCCTTTAACAAGGAAAACTCCAACTTTGTTCATGATTATTTCGATTCGGATATGATTAGTGTAGTAGAAGGCTTTGAAGCACAGTTATTAATTGGGTCAGTGGAAGGGGAACTAGGAGAAGAAGAATCAGATTTAATGGAAGCAACCATTGATGCTCCCCTACTATTGGAAGAAGGGGAACCAGAAGGGTTTTTCCGAAGAATTTGGAATTGGCTAATACAGTTATTTAACTAATGAAAATGAGTGGGGAAGGATCAAAAAAGATCCCTGCCCCTTTTTTAACCGTTTAAAAGGACAGGAACCTTGCTTACCATGTTCACGGACTATTACTTGGGTGTAAATTAAACGATAAAATCTCCGAATAAACCACCAATTAACGAACTCACCATTATTGAGAAGACAATCGCCAAAATGGTGAAGACAACAGCTAGAATAAGGGAAGCCTTTGCTAAATTGGACTTATTTTTATTCACACCACTTCCAAAAGCCCAAACAAACAACATCACAATGTTCACTAGTGGAATAGACATGACAATTAAATATAATAGCCAACTCATGACAGAAACAACTTGATATGTTTCCTGTTGCTGCACCTGTGTTCCTTGTTGCTCTACCGTTACTGCCTGTTCACTCACAGTATATCCCCTCTTTTCAGCAAATTTTAAACTATGAATTTCCTTTTATCATTTTAACTATCACCTTCTATTTAATGACAAATGGAGGATGTCCCGCTATTATCCAAAAGTATAATCTTTTTAGTATTTAGGGCTTAGTTTACCTTCAGCCCAAAAATTTTTTTTACAAACATAAAAAAGTCCCTGTCTATGGGAGTGATTCCAAGACAGGAACTAATTTTATTTAAACTTGTACATCATCTAGATAATAGTTGTAATGAATTTTTGTTAAATAAGCGGGTCCTCTGTTAATAAGGTGCCGCTTCCATCTTTTTTCATGGAAACTTTTTTTCTGAAATAATCTTCAATAGTATTCGTTACCTCGAAGGCTGTGTGATCGAGTCGATAATTTTCAAATACATGTTCACATTTCTCACGGTATTCCATATCTTCATCGTAGTGAGCAAGGTGCTTTTCAACAACGCTAGGATCATCTCCCCGCTCCCTCTGACGCTCTTCCACCGTGTTTCTATCGGCGTAAATAAAGAAGCGAATAACTCTGTCACCGTATAGCTTCTTCATAATTTCGGCCCTTCTGTATTCAGAACAAGATAAATACAGCCCTTTTCCTCAAAGGAGTCTTTGACATCTTTTTCTTTAATTCCGTATAAGTTACCGTTAATTTCAACGCACTCAAGAAATTCTCCATTCGCTTTAGCAGTCTCGAATTCTTTTCTTGATAAGTAATGGTAGTCCTCGCCTTCTTTTTCGTAATGACGTCTCTCTCTAGTAGTGTACGAAATAACCCCATTCATTTGTAATGTACTTTCAGCAGCGACCTTAGAAACTGTTTTCCTGCCCGATCCGTCTGGTCCAGTAAAAACAAAAATCAGCTCTTTTTCCTTAAGGTTATACATGCTATCACTCCCTATTTAAGATTAATATGGCTAGACGCTAAAATGGGTCCATTTTAAGTATCGATATTACGATGACTACTATTTTCAATTGGATGCTCAATCAACATTACTTCCTATTTAATATAAAAAGAGCAAGTTAGTTATTATATTCGTGAACTATTATGAAAATTCCTTCTTTTTAATAATAAAACTTAAAATAAGTTAATGAGAAAAAAACAGAGGATACTCAAAAGCTTGGTTCTGCCTCTTTGGGTACCCTCTGTCTAAATTGAAGTTTAGACAGAGGGTATTTACTTGGAAAACTTATTCTTCTCTATTACTAGATCAGTCAGAACAAAAATGAAAGATAGGACGAATCCCCCTAACAACCACAGCGAAACAGTTGGATTGATGAACAGGAAAATTAATGCACCTACCTGAGTTATAACCAAAATTACAATAAGAATATATTTTATAAGATACGGCATGCGTCCACCTCTTTTCGGCTACTTCAGTTGTAAATTAATAACAGCGCCTAAATTTCGTGCAGTTTTCCTGATATTCTCATACCCTGTTTCTAACGCTTCTTCCAGTGTCACTGGCCCAGGTACAATACTAAAAACTGCATCAATTCCGCCTTCATAAACATTGCTATAATCATTGGTTAAGCTTCCTGCAAGGGCTATAACCGGAACCCCATATTCCTTCGCCACTTTTGCCACACAAATTGGTGTTTTTCCATGAATTGTTTGGTGGTTAATACCCCCTTCACCAGTAATGACTAAGTCCGCATCCCGCACATGATCCCCCAGTCTCACAGCATCCACCACAAGCTCACCACCACGCTTTAATTCTGCATTGAAAAACGCCAATAAGGCAGCGCCTAATCCACCAGCAGCACCAGCACCTGGGATATGTTCCACATCTTTCCCTAAATCACGACGAATCAATTCTGCAAACTGAGCTAAATTTTGGTCTAGCTCTCGTATTTGTTGTTCCGTTGCTCCTTTTTGTGGTCCATATATGACTGATGCACCTTGGGGACCAGTCAAGGGATTGTCCACGTCACAAGCAACCTCCACTTTCACATTGTTAAAACGTTCGTCCAAGTCCCTTACATCAATTTTAGCCAAGCGCTCTAGGCCGCCGCCCCCAAGTGGAATTCTATCACCTTGGTCATCTAACAGCTTCACCCCTAATGCTTGAAGCATACCAGCACCTCCATCGTTCGTTGCACTGCCTCCAATGCCAATAATCAGACGATTTATTCCTTTTTCTAAAGCTGTCAGCATCAATTCTCCTGTCCCAAATGTCGTCGTGATGGCAGGATCTCGTTTTTCCGAGGGTACTAAATGGATTCCTGAAGCTGATGCCATCTCAACGACTGCCGTTTTCCATCGCCAAGAAGTCCGTACATAGCAGTTACTTGGTTGCCTAGTGGGCCTGTAACTGACACTTCTTCGATAGATCCCCCTGTAGCATCTACCAATGATTGGACCGTCCCTTCGCCCCCATCGGCCATTGGTACCTTTACATATGTAACCTTTTCCTCCAAAACTTCCTTTAATCCCGCTTCAATTGCCAATGACACTTCCATGGCTGTCATGCTTTCTTTAAACGAATCTGGCGCAATTACTATTTTCATCCTTTCTCCTCCCTTGCCGGCTAATAGATACTATAATTATAACCTCAATTTATGTGACTTTGAACATGAAGTTAGGGCTCCATCCACCTTCAAAAAAATAAGACTGCCAAGGTTTTTACCCTAGACAGTCTTAGTCAATTAAGCTCTTCTTCTATTAAACGCCAACACCACACCAGCCATTAGCATTAATGTTAAACCTACTAATAAAAGGTTAAATACATTCGTTGCTGTTTCAGGTAGTTTTTTATCTTTATCCCCATTGTCACTATCTTTTTCTAGGTTACTACCTTCTAATTTACTTTCTTCAGTCGCCTTATCTTCGTTGCCTTATCTCCCGTTACTGGTGCTTCAAATGATTCATCACCATCGGCTGGAGATTGGTCATTACTTGCCTCTTCCTCGTCACCCGGAACCACTGGTTCATCAGGTCCTTCACCATCTCCGACCTTCTCTTGCTCTTCTTCACCTACAGGGGTTCCCGTTTCTGCATCTTCCCCAAATAAACCTATATTACCAGTTAGGAAAATATCATCCATACGGTTCGTCCCACCTGAACCTACCGTTCCGCCATTAATTGATACATTTGAAGTATTTAACCATCTAACATAAACGACTTCTTGGTTTTCCACTTCTTCTGGAAGTAAAACATTATCAACTATGCCGGAATTCCAGTTGTTAGCCACTGTTACTTCCGCACCTTCTACATCAACCCATGTCTTATTATCCAAGCTATATTGTACTTGGAAATCCCTAGGACCTGTATTAGATCCAAATTGTCTTGATGACAACGTAATATTTTTATAGCCTACTGTCTCCACTTCAATTAACCAGTAATTGTCGCCTTCAGCATCCCAACCATTAGAGTTAATCGCTCTTGAAGGGTTACCAAAACCTGCAACATATCCCGTAATAGCAGAGCCTACAGTAACGATTTCCTGAGAAGTATTGCTTTCAATACCGCCAGTAGCAACTGGATTTTCAGCGTCAAAATTCCAGCTGACAAGCTCAATAATTGCAGGTACTACCGTAACAGTAAATACTTTCTTTTCTATTAAATTGCCTTTTTCTATCGTTGCTGTTAATGTAACTTCTACATCCGAAAAATCTGGATTTGTTACTTCTCCAGTTGTTGCAATTACTTCAGGGTGACTAGATTCCCAAGAAATAGTAGAGCCATACGAACCTTCTGTCATTAATACCACATTGTTAACTACACTTGCTGCTGAATCTGAACCTTGAAACTCAACTGCTAATGCGTTTTTATCCATATCAATTGCTTCTTGATCCGACAGTTCAAGAGGCGTATAACCAAGATTTAATGCTTGCTGCTTTGTAAAGAACACACGGTATTCTGGTGGTACAATTTCAAAGTGATCCGGTGCAACAAATTCCTTTGTAGCAAAATTCCCTACATAACGGGATAGAGGTCTTCCTGACTCCCTTGCGCGAAACACAAATGGCATTTCTAATAGTGGATCTTCAGGGTTCCAGATTCCTAATCCTTCTTCACGGGCAAGTTTGGCTGCTTCAGCATACTTTGCCACCACTTCATCTTCAAAGGATAGATAAAATACGTTGGTGCGTGTCCATCACGTACCATTTGTAAATTTGTATTTACACCAGATGGAGAAATGACCTCTGCTAATAATCTGCCAAATCCATCTATTGGTTCACTACCTAAACGAAGAGTAACTATATCACCCTCTTCGAGCATTGTCTGCATATGTGCTGTTGCTCTATTACCATGATCCATTTGATGCTGATCTAACTCATTTCGAACTGTATGATACGTTTCTGCCGTATCCATGTTTAAGAAACGAACATTCGTCGCCCCTAAAACTGGTGTTTTTAGGGTAATTGTATCTCCGTCAACTACTCGACCAATTTCCACTTGGAATTCTCGATTAAGTGTTGTCGGTTCCGGTCTTTGATCCGCTAAAATTCTAAAATCTGCATTGCTTCGCGGCAATACTTGATAGTTTGCATTAAACCTACTAGAAACAGCTGTGATTTCGTACCATGTATAAGGGGAAAGTTCGTCTAAATCGATTCCTGTACTTTCCCATACGCGAATATCAACTGCATCAAAATCGTTGTTTATAATACCGATGGAAACACCACCGTTAAAATAATTGTTAATATTACGGATAAAACCTTCGAATCTAACTAATTGACCTTCCAATTCGTCAGCTAAAGAAGCATTCATATAAGTTGACAAATCAACGCTCCTTACAGGTACTTCTTGATTAGACTCTAACACTTCAACCTCTGAAACTTGTAATTGTGTAACCCCGCTATGATGACCGACTATCCCTGTTGCACGAACAAGGTCACCTTTTTTAACAGCAGGAAATTGACTTGGGTTGAAGCTAAAAAGCTGAATACCTGCCTCTTCATCTTGGATAAACAGAGAGAAATTGCTAGCATGCAATGACCCTTGATCTATATTGGCGATTCCTTCAACCGTAACCTCTTGCCCCACCATGCTACGGGCGTCTTTGATTGTTAAGTCAACTAGTTCATCAGTAGGGTCTTCGGTTGGAGGAAGTTCCCCAGTATCAAGAGATAACCCATTAACAACAATCATGTCAATACGGTTAGTACCACCATGCCATACTCCAGTATTCCCATCCACTCGGTAATCAGATGTTTTTATCCAACGAATATAAACCAAATCTTGATTATTCATTTCACTAGGTAATTCTAATTTATTTAACACACCTGAGGTCCAATTATTCCTTACTGTGATATCTGAATTGGGAACATCCATCCATGTCGAACCATCAAGACTATATTCTATTTTAAAATCTCTTGGTCCCGACGCTGAACCACGTTGCTTTGAAGATAATGTTAAGTCGCCAAAACCCAATGTGGATAATTCAATCATCCAATAACTATCTGATTCTGTATGCCAATGTTCTGAGTTTTTGGCATTTCCATCATATCCTGTAATGTAATCTTTAAATGAAGCTCCGTTTATATTTATCTCTCTGTCAAGATTACTTGTTACACCACCTGTAGCGGTAGCCGTCTCATCGTTAAAATTCCACTCAACTAAACTAACTGTTTGCTGTTCTTGCGCTGATACTGCTGCAGGAAATGCAACAGCTCCAGCAAACTGAGAAACTACTAATAATACTGCTAAAAATAAAGGAAATACTTTTGTTCTAATTGTTTTTGAAATAGACATCGGGCTCTCCTTCTAAGCTAATTTTTTAGTGTTTGAACAAATCATTAGACTACTATATTTAATTTTTACTATGAAAATGTTACAAAGCACTCACCTAATCTATTATACTGATTTTATGGTAAAAGTATATAAAAATATTATTAAAATAAAGTAAAAATTACGTAAAAGTTAACATTAAACATTATTATCAGTTAAAAATTCACCAATTCACGAACATTCACCTTAAAATAAGTATCACTGTAAATCTATAATTCTATATTTAAAAGCTCTGTTATTGGATAATATTGATTTTGATATACGTTGATTTGCCAATCCTGTTGACCTAAAGCTCAATGGTACTAATCACCTAACAACAAGAAAAGGTAACAAGATGCTGTGGTTGTTTAATCTGTAGTCCAACATGGCAACTACATTCAAACTCAACAACCTACAAACCCTTGTTACCTATTTTAAAAAATATTTAAGACATTAATAAACATTTTGTTACCTCGAATTGCTAACTACTTTCCAACTCAACGTCCTAGCAACTCTCTCGTTGCCTCCAATATCTCTTCGTCCTTCAATCTAAACTTAAACTCCACCCGGCGAGAATCATCATAGCTATATTCCCCATTTTCATCATAGCGGCCATCTGTATAGGACCTTCCATTTACAGTCAACTTTTCTTTCAAATGCTCCTGTATGTTTTGATAGGGGAAGTCCTCACTCAAAATATACTCGGCAACACTATACGCCCGTGCTTGGGACAACTCTAAATTATATAAATAACCGCCGACCCTGTCTGCGTGACCTTCAATGATAATCTCTGATATATAATCATCATAGCCACTTGCCAACAGCACATCCAAATAGGCTGGAACGAACTCATCTAAAAACGTAAACCCCTCTGGCTTCAATTCTGCCGCATCGAACTCAAACAAAATATCAGTGTTAAAGATCATGGCACCTGTTTTTTCATCAATCTCAATACCCGACCCGCCAAACTCTTCATTCAGGTCCTCGATTAAATTAACCCGAACACCCATGATCTGATCGATCGTACGCTTCATCTCTTCTATTTGAAAGGACTTGATTACCATCATGATAATAAAAATCAAGACAAAGCAAAGTAAAACTGCCGTCAGCAAATCCGTAAAAGAAGGCCAAAAATGACCTTCATCCTGCTCTCCCCGAAACAACCTTTTATATTTATTAATCATTGTTGCCAATCCTTACTCTGCCTGTTTGCCGCAATGGCTCATGCACACCGCCACTACCGGCACCCCCATGCCCTACACCAGCTCCCCGAGGTCTCGCCACCTCTTGGACAAGCATTTGCAGTTGACGACTAAGATTCTGGAATTCCTGGGCCAATTCATTTAACATCTGCTGAGTGTATCGGGCATTTCGTTGCTGACTGTCCTCCGTAATATCCCCTATTTGCTTAAATTCCCTTTTAATAGCATCGTTCATATCCACTACATACTCGCCAATACTACGGCCGACTTTATCGAGCTATCACCTAAAGTCCCTTCCAAACTAGCCACATAACGTGCCAACGTATCTTTCAAAACACCAACACTTGCATCCATTTGATTCTCCCGGTGCTGAAAGGAATCCGTGATTTGCGTCACCGTTCGGTTAATTTCATTTAAAAGCTGGCTATTTTTCATACTCATCTGTTCATAGGAATGAGTCGTACTGTTTAAATGCTTTTCCAATGCCGAAGACTCGGCCGCATGATTTTTCAAGTGACTGTTAAACTCCCGGTTAAATTCCTTCAATTCCTCAAACCGATCGGAAAACAACGTTCGGAATTCTCCCTGGGCCATGTTAATCGTCTCCAAAGCGTCTGGCAAGCGAACAATGGAATTTCCAAGCCTGTCAAAATCTTGTCGTAACTCTTTTAGATAAGAAGTAAGCATGGACATTTTCCCACTTAAATCATCACCAAAGATTCCTCTGAACTGTTTGTTGTTTTCTTCATGATTTTTACAATATTATCGCTCTGGGCAATCATACGCTCAAAGGAACCATGGATCGCTTCCTGTCTGTCAGAAATGCCATTAATGTATTCCCGCCATTCTTCAACCGCCTCTTGGAAATTGGTCAACGTCTCTATTTGTGAGCCTGTCAGTTCTTCAATTTTCTTATACGTATCTTGGAAGGCATTGGTCATTCGTTCGTTACGGTTATCCATCTTCTTAAAGTAAGCAAATAATTGGTCAAAATTATTATTCAGCTTCTTAACGGAGCCATCTAAACCGTCTGTCACCTTTTTAACATTTGTAAAAAGTAATTGGAAATCTTTTAAATTAGCTGATAGCCCTTCATTAAACGTGGCTAAATCCTTCGCTGACTGTTGCAGGCCAACGGTATATTCCTGAAACCCTTCAAAGGCTTTTTCCAAGTTTTGCAGGGACGTTTGGTTAGTCACCTTCAATTCATCAATAGAACCGTGGATGGATTTAGACACGTCAATTAGCCTAGTCATGGCATCTGGTTCCGTTTCCTCCAAATACGACTCCATTTTTAACATAATATCTGTGAGCATAAATTCCGTATTTGCAAACTTGGTAGCCATCGTCATGATCAGGGATAGCCCCATCCCGGCAATACTTGTGAAAAAGGCTGCATCAAGTCCTGCCAAAACACCTGCTACGTTTTCCACCAACTGATCACCAGTGGCATCGATGGTCCCTAGGGACATGGCCAGTCCAATGAACGTTCCCAGTACACCAACTAAAATAAGAACGGTTCCACTCGTTTGAATCATTTTTATGAGGCTAATTACGGGTATGTTTACAACACGCCAACTGGAAAACTTCTTTTGAACGAAAGTCTCTACCTTCACCGATTCTTGTTGCTTTTTTTTCATCGAACTCCCTTTTAAAACGGTTAAGGGGATCAATATCTAAGCTGTTTGAAGTTTGCAAGAAAGAACGTATGCGCCTTAGCTTGCTGTATAAAATGAAATGGGCGACAAAGGCGAGAGTGAAAGTAACAAATAGCACCATGAAAATAAATTCAATAAATGGATTAGATAAAGCAGATTGGGCCTGCTGTTCACTTAAAAATAATTGTAAGATAGATTCTACCATGTGAAGTCCCCCTAAGAAAAATTGAATCTTGCAATATACAGAATAGCAGTAAATAAAAATCTCTTATTTTCAAGAGACTGCTATTTATTCTATTGCTATTCAACGTGTGGACAAATCATGCATGGTATTGTCTACATCACAAATAGGGGAAAGAACCGCAAAATCTCCCGTAACAAATATTACAAAATTTGTCGAGTCAAGAAAAATTTCACTCTTACTTCGACATGTTTTGAAAAAATGTCACAAAACAGTCATAATATCGATTGAATAGTCACAATATTCAATGATCACCTATGCAAGTAAAGAGTTTTAAGCTATTCTATGTACACAAGTTCTTTCCTAGAAAAGGGCAAATCTATCGAAAGGTAGAGACGCAAAACTATGGGTCTAAGGGCCAAAGGGCCTATGATCGCCTGGGTACCTAGTGAACAATCACTACTTTGAAGGGAGAGCTATGAACGATGGAAAAGCTGTTAGAGAGGAATCAGAGGAATATGCAATTAGACAAAGAGTGGGTAGAATTACTTAGGCAGGCGAAGGCCTTGGGGTTGACTCCGACGGATGTCCGTATATTTTTGGCTAGTAAAAAAAGAACGAAACTGCAAGCATAAGTTGATATATCAACTCCACTTTTCAGTTCGTCCTTTATTTCTTAGCTTCCACATGATGCAGATAGTTAATTAGTTCGTTTCTTGTCGTTACACCCAGCTTTTTATACAATGACGAAATATAGTTCTTCACAGTTCCAACGGAAAGGAATAGTTCACTTGCAATATCATTGTTTTCTTGCCTTCCATTACTTTCAGGAAAATCTCTTTTTCCCGTCTGTTTAATGGAAGGTTCATTTGTTCAACAGCTGTTAGCCGATCTTTTGCTATGTTTGTCGCCACTTGTTTATCTTTTTTCCAAACACCAATGAGTTTGTTCGTGTACGATTCAGGAATGACCAACTGATTTTTTACAGAGTCCTTCATGGAAGTTATAATTTTCTCCGTTGGCCAATCCTTAAGCAGGATTCCGCTAGCTCCATTACTTAAACATTCTATGACCGTGTCATCATCAATAAAGGAAGAAATGATAAGTATTTTCGTAAAGGGATACGTATGCTTAATTTCTTTCAATGCTTCCATACCGGTTTTCCCTGGCATGTGAAGGTCTAGTAAAACCACATCCGGTTTGTGCTCCACAACAAGGGAAACGGCTTCGCTCCCATCTTTCGCCACCCCAACAACTTCCATGTCATCTTCCGTGGCTAATATCATATGGAAACCATCACGAATTATTGGGTGATCATCAGCAATAACTACTTTCAAAGCTTTGGACACGCTCAAGCACCTTCTTCCACAGATTGACCTTCTCTTAGTCCTATTGGCAAAAATATCTCAACAGAACAACCACCATACTGATTTTGGAATATATTTAGTGAACCTCCTAATAGATGGAGACGGGTTTCCATAGCTTTTAATCCAAACCCGTAAATCACATTTCCATTGAATACCCCTTCGTCCTCTAGTAGGATATGCAATCCATTGTTTTCCCTATTTAAGAGGTAATGAAACCTTTTACTACGTCCATGCCTGATCCCGTTTGTAATTCCTTCCTGTAAAGATCGGTAGATTGCCAAGTCCTGTTCAGGGGTCAACTTCGGGAGTGGTTCGGCTATTTCAAAGCTGATCGTAACACCTGACTGTATTTCCGTCTCCTTAATCAGCTTTATTAAACTTTTTTTCACATCACAGAAAGTGTTGTTTTCATTCATGGTATGTACGATAGAACGGACATCCTCTAAACTTCTCTTTATTTGATACGTAGAGTTCTCTAGCTGCTCTACGCCTTGTGAAACATTTCCTTTATTAATGACATGCTTAGCCGATTCAATTCCAAACAATGCAGTAGTTAACGTGTGCCCTACTGTGTCATGAATCTCTTTGGAGAGCCTCATTCGTTCTTGAAGAAGGGTTCGTTTCTCCAACTCTTCCGTAGCCCAATTTAACTCTTTGTTTACAATTGCCAACTGTTCTTTTTGTTTTACTGCATAGCGAGCTATGTAACTAAGCGCCCAAAACAGAATATATTCTATGAATCTAGGTATTACATAGGTAATTTCGTAAAAAGGTGGAAAATCAAAATGATAAGATACGGCAAAAATATAGCTGAAATAGCTAAGAAACAGGAAAGGTAGACTCCATTTTTTATCCGTACGATAAGCAAGCTCTGCAATCAAAATAAAAAAATAGCATTTGTGGCAGAAATGTACCATCAATAGCCTGCACGGCGACGGCAATACTAAATTGCACCAAGAGGAGAATGATTGCCGCAGGACCGTTGAAAGGCAACCGCCATTTACTGTAGCGAAAAAATTGAATGACTCCATATAATCCTACTAAAGCTACAATCAATGTCTGATTTTCTGGGTTGTCACTTATCAGGATAAACAATGCTCCAACTAACCCTGAGTACAATACAATATCTATGAGTCTAGCTTGATTCTTTGTCATTCTAACACCTCATTTTTTTCCACAAGCATATTTTCACTTTATATCATATAACAAAAGGAAAAATATGTATAATTTGCTGACCCCATGAGAAAATCATTTTATTTCATAAAGATTTTACTCTAAAATCTTTGTAATCGTTTAAAATATTCGTTGATAATTATTAAGTTTACTAAATCTTCTATTACTTTAGTAGTATTTTCCATTACTTTTTACTTAATTAAATGACCATTGTGACTTTTTTTGTGACTTTCATGACCTGTCCAACTGTTCTCTAGTTAGTTTACAATATAAATAGTGTGTTTATATTAATTAATAGATTGGATTGAAGGAGGCTAATTCTTTATGGAAAAAGATAATCGTACGATTGAACATGGCATTACTGGAGAAAAGATTACTTTTGTAGAATCTTGTCACGAAACGAATGGAGAATATCTAAAAATTAAAGTAGAACTTCCTCCCAATGGAGATGGGCCACCATTGCATTATCATGCAGCATTTGAAGAGTTGTTTGAAGTAATCGAAGGAGAATTAGCAATTACGGTGGAAGAGGAAGAGAGGACCTATACTGCTGGTGAAACGGTAAAAGTACCAAAATACGTTAATCACAGATTTCGAAATGCCTCCAATAAACCAGTGACCTTTTATGTCACCTTAACTCCCGGCCATTACTTTGAAGAGTCCATGCGTATTGCTTACGGCTTAATCGCCGATAATCGTGTTAACAAACAAGGTTTCCCTAAAAACCCTCTACATACAGCCCTTATGTTAAAAATGCAGGATACAAACATAACATCCATGCCAAAAATCGTACAAACACTTATTTTTGGCGGTATGGCAAAAATCGCTAAATGGACTGGTGTTAATAAGTCTCTAGAGCGTAAATACTTGCCAGATTATTTGATTGCTAACAAGAAAGGTGCCTAGGCTGATAGAAGCTGGTACCTTTTTCTTTTTTAATGGTTGCAGATGTTACGGTCTAGTTGAGTTTAAAGTAGGTTAAACGGAGGTTACCATGGAAAATCGTTACCTATGTCTGTTTAAATGACAAATAAACCGAGGTTCGTTGGTAAATCCTTCTCTAACCTTGGTTTAAACGCATTTAAATGGAGGTTACCCTGGAAATTCGGGTCCTACCTCGGTTTAAATAGCAAATAAATTGAGGTTCGATGGTAAATACATGCCGTACCTCTGTTTAAAGCGTATTTAAACGGAAGTAGTGTGAGATGAATACACCGTACCTCTCTTTAGTTTTCTCCACTCCACTTATGAAAAGAAAAAAAGAGAAGCGTCAGGTTAAAGAAACCCTGCACGCTCCCCTTATAATATTAAGCAAAGTTTTACAACTACCGTCCCTTAATTTTTCAATAAGCTAATAGAACTTCTACTACTTTGTTTTTCATGAAGTATACAAACTGCCCCTATCTAGTTTTTCAAGAAGCAAGAGAGCCTTTCCTTTCTTTCATGTCACCAGGAGCTATGAAGTGTTGATACAAGATAGCCACCAAAACAATCGATGCTGCTATAAGATCCATCATCAAATTCGCGTTAATTAAGGCAATGGCGGCGGCGACGAGGAGCACCCTGACGACTGTTCCCGTTTCCTTCTTGGCAAACCACCCTTGAACGGCTGCTGACAGGAAGTAAATACCAAACCCGGCTGTAACTACTGCAATGGCAATGCTGCCTGCGCTTCCCTCCATCATCAACTGAGGGGAGAAGTAGAACATATACGGAACGATGAAGGCGGCGATTCCCAGTTTAAAGGCGGTGAGCCCTGTTTTAAATGGATCTGTTCCTGCAATCCCTGCTGCTGCATAGGCTGCCAAGGCGACTGGCGGTGTAATTGCTGACATGACGGCAAAATAGAACACAAACATGTGAGCCGTCAGTAATGGAATTCCAATGGACACAAGTCCTGGTGCCACAACCGATGCTGCTACGGCATAGGCTGCCGTTGTTGGCATTCCCATTCCAAGAATAATGGAGATACCCATGGCGAAAACAAGGGCTAATAGCATATTTGTATCGGCGACACCGAGAAGCATGGAGCTAAACCGCTGTCCAACTCCCGTTAAGGCAATTACTCCCACAATGATCCCGGCGGTTGCACAAACAGCCAAGAGCTGAATTGTGTTTTTCATCCCAAGAACAAGGGCTTCTACTACTTGCTTTGGACCCATTTTATTTTTCGGCGTCAGCCAGCTAATTACTAAACAGGCTAAAATAGCTACCGTACCAGAACGAATAACGCTGTATCCACTTAAGAGGAATCCAATTAATAGAATAATAGGGATAAACAAATACGCTTGTTTCAATACGCCTTTTAAAGAAGGCAACTCCTTTCGCGGCAACCCTCGCATGCCACTTTTGATGGCTTGAAAATCTACCATAAAGTATACAGATAAGAAATAGAGTAGGGCAGGAATTGTTGCGGCAATTATAATTTCGTGATACCTTATACCCGTAATTTCGGCCATAATAAACGCTCCGGCGCCCATAATCGGTACCATGATCTGGCCTCCCGCCGAGGCTGTTGCCTCTGTTGCTGCGGCAAACCTGCCTTGATACCCGACTCTTCGCATGAGCGGAATGGTTAAAGACCCCGTCGCCACCGCATTCCCTGCTGAGGTACCGTTCATCATCCCCATCAAACCGCTAGAAATAACAGAAACCTTTGCTGGTCCTCCACGCATTCCCCCTGCCAACGAGAAGGAGAAATCAATAAAGTACCGGCCAACCCCTGACATTTGTAAAAATGCACCAAATATGATGAAAAGTAAAATATACTTAGAAGACACATCCAACGTTACGCCAAAAACCCCGTCTAGACCAAAAATATATGTCACAAATCGTTCCCACGTATAGCCGCGATGATTGAGGATTCCCGGCAAATATGGTCCTAAAAAAGAGTATGCAATGAAAATACTAGCTAGTATTGGCAACGTCCAGCCACTTGTTCGTCTTGTAATCTCAAACACTACCACTAATCCAACGAGGGCTACAATGGAATCCATTGATGTTGGCATAACACCGAACCGGAACAAAGGGTAGTTAAATTCATGTAAATATAACCTGTAACAAAGATGATTGCGGCGATGAGCAGCCAATCAACAATAGAGACTTTGTCTGTCGATTTTTTTGAGCCTTTAAAAAGCATTAAAGCAAGAACGGCACCGAATGCCAAATGGATGACCCTGAACAACCATGGATCGATAGGGTAGAAATTTAAAATAACTAAATGTAGTATAGCACCAACGACGGCGATGACGACAAAGGCTATCTTAACGATTCCCTTTAAGTCACGCACAGTCGAAGAATGTTCCGTCTGCCTTTCAATTTCCTTTGCTTTTTCATCACTGATAAAGGATTCCTTTTCTTCTGGTGACATGGAGATTCCTCCTTATATATTAGGTGTAGGCTTTTATTTATGTTAGTTAAAATAATGGTTTTTCTTTCATGATGGTAGCTTTTGGACTACTTTATTTGGAAACAATTATTTTAACCAACATGAAGTAGTTTTTGATGAAAGCTCTGTTAGCCCTTGATGTTGATTTTTGCTACAGGAGCTCGCTTTCCGCGGGCAACGCCTCAGCCTCCTCGGAGACAACTGAAAAGGCACGTTCTTAGCCGTTCAGTTGCCGTAGCAATGAGCGTAGCCGTTGCATGGTCTTAATGTTAGCTTTGAGTGCTCTTCTCAAAGCTAACGCGCAAC
>JAJOJL010000027.1 GCA_021208645.1 Bacillus sp. (in: firmicutes)
AAATTGGAAGGTTTAATTTGCCCGTGGAAGAGGCGAAACCAAGAAAGCGGTCAAATCGGAAGATTTAATCTGCTCGTAGAAGAGGCGAAACCAAGATAGCAATCAAATTGAAAGGCTCATTGAACACAAAATTGAGCTACAAAGGGAAAAACGAGTAGATTGAAATCCTCAATGAACACGTAATTGGCAATGATGCTGGAAAACAAGTAGATAGAGTCATGCAATCAACCCCAATCGGCATTCGTACAAAGCAAAAAGGGATGCCCCCTCATTCATAGGGTTACATCCCAATCAACACTAATTACCTTCCTTTTCACAATTTTCGTTAACCTCTCAAATCCTCAAACGCTGCTATTTTTTCCTCATGGGCCAACGTCACAGCAATTTCATCCCAGCCGTTGAGGAGCATTTCCCGATGGTAGGCAGGAACATCAAAGGATTCCTCAAAACTGCCGCCATTCCCATTACCACTCCCGTCTTCCTCACTAGCAACAATCACTTGTTTTTCCAAATCAACGGTTAACGAGAACGCCCTAGCCTCCGCACGAGCAATTAATTCTTCTACCTCTTCTTCCGGCAACACCACGGCCAGAATGCCATTCTTCAGACAATTATTATAAAAAAATGTCAGCAAAACTTGGGGCAATGATTATTTTAAACCCATAATCCTGCAGGGCCCATGGCGCATGCTCCCTGGAAGAGCCGCAACCGAAGTTTTCCCCAGCAACGAGAACTGAGGCACCAGCATACTTCTCATCATTTAAGGAAAAGTCTTCCCGCCGCACACCGTCTTCATCAAACCGCCAATTATAAAACAAAAATTGGCCGAAGCCCTGACGTTCAATACGTTTCAAAAATTGCTTTGGGATAATTTGATCTGTGTCTATGTTCGCCCTATTTAATGGATAGACGAGTCCTGTATGTTTCCGAATAGGTTCCATCACGCTTTTCTCCCTTCTTAGGATGATAGTGTTTCTGCAGCAAACTGACGAACATCCACAAAGTGACCGGCAACCGCCGCTGCTGCCGCCATTTCTGGACTGACGAGATGAGTTCTGGCCCCCGTTCCTTGCCGACCTTCGAAGTTACGGTTCGATGTGGATGCGCATCGTTTCCCCGATGGAACGACATCATCATTCATGGCCAAGCACATGCTGCAGCCTGCTTCTCGCCACTCAAAGCCTGCCTCTTTAAAAATCACATCCAAGCCTTCTTCCTCTGCCGCTATCTTCACACTTTGAGAGCCTGGAACAACGATGGCTTGCACCCTATCCTTCACTTTACGACCGGCAACAACAGAGGCTGCCCGACGTAAATCACTCAACCTGGAGTTGGTGCAGGATCCAATAAACACGTGGTCCACCGTAACAGCGGAAATTGGCTGTCCAGCTTCAAGACCCATATAGGCTAAGGCCCGTTCCAGCTCCTCCTGCTGATTTTTGGAAGAAGCATCTGTAGGGGTTGGAACATTAGCGCTGACAGGAATACACATTCCTGGATTTGTTCCCCACGTTACTTGCGGCTCTACCTTCGATGCATCGATTTCCACGACGGAGTCGTAGACGGCCCCTTCGTCCGTGGCAAGGGCTTTCCACCTCTCCACCGCCACATCAAAGGCTCCACCTTGAGGAACGTGACGCCGCCCTCGCAAATAGTTAAAGGTGTTTTCGTCAGGGCTGATCAACCCGGCCCTTGCACCAGCCTCAATGGACATATTGCAGACGGTCATTCGTTCTTCCATGGATAAGGAGCGAATCGCCTCCCCCGTATATTCAATCACGTAGCCTGTGCCAAATCGGACACCGAACTTGCCGATAATGGCTAAAATTAAATCCTTTGCCGTTACACCTACACCGAGCTCACCAGTCACTCGTACGTTCAATGTCTTTGGCTTTGCTTGCCATAAGGTCTGGGTGGCAAGGACATGCTCCACTTCGCTTGTACCGATTCCAAAGGCTAACGCACCAAAAGCTCCGTGGGTAGAGGTGTGGCTGTCGCCGCAGACGATGGTTTTTCCAGGCTGGGTTAAACCCAGCTCGGGGCCGATTACGTGAACGATGCCTTGATCAGGGTGATCAATATCAGCTAGCGGCACCTTGAATTCAGCGCAGTTCGCTTCTAATGTATCGATCTGTTTTTTTGAAACAGGGTCTTTAATAAAATAACGATCGATGGTTGGGACATTGTGGTCCATGGTGGCAAAGGTTAGGTCTGGTCGGCGCACCTTTCTCCCTTGCATCCGCAAACCTTCAAAGGCTTGAGGGGAGGTAACCTCATGGACAAGGTGCAAGTCGATATAGAGAAGGTCCGGCTTACCCGTTTCTTCATGAACGATATGCTGTTCCCAAATTTTTTCTATGATTGTTTTCGGTTGCGACATGGTGGAACACTCACTCCTTTGCGAAAAAAAATTATCTAATAGAAGGAAAAGGGGAGGGGGCCTTTTAGTTGCAAACCACCCTCCACAAATGTCTAGCACCCTTCCCGTCAGCAATAACAACTTTGAATACTTTTCGTGGCACTCTCCGCTTTAATAAACTGAACGACTAACTCGGTCATGCGAGCCGTTCCAACTTTTTGAGCGTACCCCAAGACATTTAAATCTGCCGTATGATAGCCGTCTTCCAAAACAGCAGCGACTGCGCTCTCCACGAGATTTGCTTCGTCCTCCATACGGAAGGAATGCTTTAGCATCATGGCGGCCGATAAGATCATAGCCAACGGGTTAGCAACGCCCAATCCAGCAATATCAGGGGCAGAGCCGTGAACCGGTTCATATAAGCCAAAACTGTCTTCCCGCAGGCTTGCGGAAGGGAGCATTCCCAGGGAGCCAGTTAATACGGAAGCTTCGTCGCTTAAAATATCACCAAACATGTTTTCCGTTACGATTACGTCGAACTGGGAAGGGTTGGTGATGAGTTTCATGGCGGCGGCGTCGACTAATAGATGCTCCACCGTCACATCGGGATACTGGGCCTTTTTCTCTTCTACTACTTCCCGCCATAGCTTACTAGACTCCAACACATTGGCCTTATCCACAGAGGTTAGCTTATTCCTACGAAGCCTTGCAGATTGGAAGGCCTTCTCCACAATCCGTTCAATCTCTACGCGAGTATAGGCTAATGTGTCTACCACGGATGCTCCGTTGTTTTGCCGCTCGCTTGGTGTCCCAAAGTAGAGTCCTCCTGTCAGTTCACGGACAATGAGCATATCGCTTCCTGCTACCACTTCTGCCTTCAATGGGGAGGCGTGAAGCAATGTGCTAAAACCTTTCACAGGCCTCAAATTAGCAAACAGCCCTAATTCTTTCCGTATCCCCAACAGTCCCCGCTCTGGCCGCATATGGGAAGGGTAGTTATCCCATTTCGGTCCGCCGACGGCCCCTAATAGAACTGCGTCTGCCTTCTTACAAGCATTTACTGTTTCTTCGGGCAAGGGGGTGCCATGCTTATCGATGGCGGCCCCACCAATGTCGTAACTCGTAAACTCAAAGCTGTGACCATATTCATCGGCAATTGCTGACAACACATCTTTTGCCGCCTCAATCACTTCTGCGCCAATTCCATCACCAGGAAGTAAGACGATCTGTTTTTTCATAGGTGTTGCCTCCTTTAAGGTAGTGTTCAAAAAGTATTCGAGTAAGTCAAACGGGGAAATCCCCCCCTTTTTTTTGAACAGACTCCTTAACTAGATACTGCCGTTTGCTTGGCAGTTGGCTTTTTATTGAAAAATACACGGTTGACGCCATTTAAAAATGCTTTTGCCGAGGCTTCCAAAACGTCTTGGGCAGAACCCCGGCCACTGACAGATTCACCGTTCACGTTCATTTTTATATGTGCGACAGCTAAAGCATCGCGGCCTTGGCCAACGGATTTTAACGAATAATCCGTTAAGTGAATCTTTTCTTCCACTAGGGCCTCTAACGTATTGTAGAGGGCTTCTACACTTCCTTGGCCGGTACATGCATTTTCTACCCTGATACCTTCAGGGGTAGTAAGGGCGACTGTAGCCGTTGGAATATTAGAGGAGCCATATTGTACTTGAAAGCTTACCAACTCGTATTTTTTCACGTCTGAAACATCTGTTTGAATATCCGTTAAGATGGTGAATAAATCATCGTCCGTTACTTCCTTTTTCTTATCGGTCAGTTGCTTAAAGGCTTGGAATGCCTCCATTACTTTGTCATCAGTTAATTGATAACCCAGGTGTTCGATTTTATCCTTGAAGGCGTGGCGTCCCGAATGCTTTCCTAATACGAGATCGTTAGACTTTATACCAACCAGTTCCGGTGTAATAATTTCATAGGTGGATGCGTTTTTCAAAACACCATCCTGATGAATACCTGATTCGTGGGCAAAGGCATTACGGCCAACAACAGCTTTGTTAGGAGGGACCGGCATGCCTGTTAATTTACTGACCAAGTCGCTCGTTCGCTTAATTTCTTTTAAAACAAGATTCGTCGTATACGGGTATTTGTCGTTGCGAATATTGAAGGTGACGGCAATTTCTTCTAGGGCAGCATTGCCAGCCCGTTCGCCGATCCCATTAATGGTACCTTCGATTTGGGTTGCGCCATTTTCCACCGCTGCGATGGTATTCACTACGGCCATGCCTAAGTCGTCGTGACAATGGGCAGAGAGATGAACCTTATGAATATTACGGACATTTTCCCTCACATAACGGAAGAGGGTGCCGAACTCTTCAGGAGTCGTGTAGCCAACCGTATCAGGGAGATTGATCACGTTCGCCCCTGCATCGATAACCTGTTCAATGACTCTCACTAAAAAGTCCTTATCAGAGCGGGAGGCGTCCTCTGCTGACCATTGCACCAACGGAAAATTCTTTTTTGCATAGTAGACCATGTCTACGGCAGTTTCCAAAACTTGGTCCGGTGTTTTCTTCAACTTATATGTCATGTGAATAGGGGAGGTGGCAAGAAAAACATGGAGCCTTGGTTCTGTCGCATCTTTTAGAGCTTCCCATGCAATATCAATATCTTTTGGCGTTGCCCTTGCCAACCCTGTGACAGATGAGTTTTTAATGGTTCTAGCAATCTGTCTAACGCCCTCAAAATCCCCTTGGGAGGAAGCTGGAAAACCAGCCTCCATAATATCTACACCAAAGCGTTCTAGCTGTTTGGCAATCTCTAATTTTTCCAATTGATTCAGGTTAACCCCCGGTGATTGTTCCCCGTCTCGAAGGGTTGTATCAAACACATTAATTTGAGGCATTCACGACCACTTCCTTTTTCGAGTTTTGCTGTTTTTTCACAAATGGCATTAACTCACGAAGTTCACGACCTACCTTTTCAATTTGATGGGTGTTTTCCTTTGCATTAATGGCATTGAACTGTGGACGGTTGGCTTGATTTTCTAAAATCCAGCCTTTCGCGAATGCCCCCGTTTGAATGTCATGAAGTACTTCCTTCATGCGCGCTTTTGTTTCCTCATTCACTACCCGTGGACCAGAAACGAAATCTCCCCATTGGGCGGTGTCAGAGATGGAGTAGCGCATGCCTTCCATGCCGCCTTCATACATTAAATCGACGATGAGTTTTAGTTCATGCAAGCATTCGAAGTAGGCAACTTCTGGCTGGTAACCTGCTTCTGTTAGGGTTTCAAAGCCTGCTTTAACGAGACTCGTTAACCCGCCACATAATACGGCCTGCTCACCGAATAAGTCTGTTTCCGTTTCCTCTTGGAAAGAAGTTTCTAAGATTCCTGCTCGGCCGGCACCAACACCTTTTGCATAGGCCAACGCTGTTGCCGTTGCCTCTCCTGTGGCATCTTGATATACAGCATAAAGAGCAGGAACTCCAGCACCTTCTTCATACGTGCGGCGAACGAGGTGACCAGGCCCTTTTGGAGCGACAAGGAAAACATCAACCCCTTCAGGTGGAACGATTTGGTTGAAGTGAACGTTGAAGCCATGGGCGAAAGCTAATGCATTTCCAGGTTGCAAGTTTGGTTTGATGCTTTCTTCGTACACCTTCGGCTGACCTTCGTCAGGGAGGAGGACCATCACCACATCTGCTTCTGCAGTAGCTTCTGCGACTGTCTTTACTTGAACGCCGTCTTGTACGGCCTTATTCCAAGAGCGACCAGGACGTAATCCTACTACTACATCAAATCCACTTTCTTTTAAATTGAGGGCATGGGCATGGCCTTGGGAACCGTAGCCGATAACGGCGATTTTCTTTGTTTTTAAAACCTCGTCTTGGATATTGTTGTTATAAAGTACTTTTGTCATTGTGAACATCCTTTCTGTTTAAGAGAATTTTAGTTTTATAGGCTTACACACTGAGAGTCTTTGTGTGCCTTAGTGATAAAAAGCAGTAAAGCATTAAGTTAATAAAATACGTCATTTCAACAACGAATAGTTCGTTAGTTCTGTTACTTGTGGTTGGTGGCCTCGTAAGAAAGCCGTCAATCCAGTTCGAGCAAGATCCTTTATTCCGTATGGGCGGAGGAGCTCTATTAATGCTTCCACCTTTTCTTGTTTTCCAGTTACTTGAATGGCCATGCTGTCTTTACTTACATCAATGATGGAGGCGCGGAACGGTTCAATAATGCCTTGGATTTCGCTCCTCAGCTGACTTGTGCTTACTACTTTAATGAGGGCCAATTCCCTAGCAACAATTGCTTTTTCCGTAATATCGGAAACTTTCAATACATCTATTTGCTTGTTTAATTGCTTTGTGAGCTGTTCAAGCTTCTGGCTGTCTTCCACTTCCACCACGAGGGTCATTCTTGAAACGCCCTCCACTTCCGTTCTTCCAACGGAAATACTTTCAATATTGTATTGTCGTTTTTGCAGTAAACCTGTAACCCGGTTTAATACGCCGCTTCGGTTTTGTACGACAGCAGTAATGATTCGTTTCATGGTTATGGTTTCACCCCTATCATTTCGTGAAGTCCTTTACCAGGAGCGATCATTGGGTAGACGTTTTCCTGCTGTAACACGCGACAGTCTAAGAGAACAGGCCCCTTGTAGGAAAAAACTTCTGGAAGGGTGTTAATGAGTTCCTCTTGTGTTTCCACCTTGATACCACGAATATGGTAGCTTTCTGCCAACTTTACAAAGTCAGGCTGAACATGTAATAGGGATTCGGAATAGCGTTTTTCATAGAAAGCCTCCTGCCATTGCCGAACCATTCCCAATGCTCCGTTATTGACGATAATGACCTTTACTGGGAGACCACGCTCTTGTAATACGGATAATTCCTGTAAAGTCATTTGAAAGCCGCCGTCTCCCACGATGGCAACAACGGTCTCATCAGGCTTAGCTAGTTGTGCCCCGATGGCAGCAGGGAACCCGAAGCCCATTGTTCCTAATCCACCGGAGGTTACCCAGCGATCTGGTTTTGTAAAAGTAAAGTATTGGGCTGCCCACATTTGATGCTGTCCCACATCTGTTGTAACAATAGCGTCCCCGTTGGTAACTTTATGAATGGCTTTAATGAGCCATTGCGGTACCATTTCCTGCCGCGGATTCGTAAACCAAAGGGGATACTCCTGTTTCATTGATTTTAGTTGTTGGAGCCATTCTCCATGGTCAGGACCCTCACCGTTTTGCACCAATAGTTGCATCAAGGCTTCCTTGGAGTCGGAGACAATTGGAATGGCAGTCGGTATATTTTTTCCAATCTCCGCTGGGTCAATATCAATGTGTGCCACAGTTGCTTTCGAAGCAAAATGTTGGAGATTTCCCGTTAACCGGTCATCGAACCTCGACCCAACATTGATTAACAAATCACATTCATATAAAGCCATGTTTGCCGTGTAGGTTCCGTGCATTCCTGCCATTCCTAGGGAAAGTTCATGATCCCCTGGGAATGTTCCTAAACCAAGTAACGTTGTAACGACAGGCAATTGATATTTTTCAGCGAATTGGGTGAGCTCGTGTGAAGCTTTCCCATGGAGTACACCTGCACCAGCTAAAATTACAGGTTTATTTGCTTTAGCAATAGCATCAGACAGCTTTTTGATTTGCAAAGGATTTGGTTTGGTCGTCGGTTGATAGCCAGGTAAGTAAAAATCTGTGCTGTACGTATCCTCACAGACATTAGCAGAAATGTCTTTTGGAATATCTACCAGTACGGGACCAGGCCGCCCAGTTGATGCAATGTGAAAGGCTTCTTTTACGATTCTAGGTAAATCTTCAACTGACTGCACCTGATAGTTTTGTTTAGTAATTGGTGTTGTTATGCCAATGACATCCGCTTCTTGGAAGGCATCGGTGCCGATTACCCCTCTTGCTACCTGACCGGTGAAAACTACTAGAGGCAGCGAATCCATCATGGCGTCGGTTATTCCCGTAATAAGATTGGTGGCTCCAGGTCCAGAGGTTGCTAAGACAACTCCTGGTTTTCCTGAAACCCTTGCGTACCCTTCGGCAGCGTGGATGGAACCTTGCTCATGACGGGTAAGAATATGTTGGAAAGTTCCCTTCGCTCTATATAAGGCATCATAGATTGGCAGGACGGCTCCGCCAGGGTAACCGAAAATCATCTCTACCTCTTCTTCGATTAATGCTTCTACGAGAAGGTCGGCACCAGTTTTTGGCTGTGTTTCCGTTTCCGTCAACGACTTTGCTTCTACCTTCACTTTTTCATCCCTCCTAAGGAATAGTTTTTCATGTAATTGTTAATTGTGTTTCAAAGATTTATAAGATTAAAATACTTCAATTGTTCAATTTGCTTGTTTTTGTCGGATTTCGTGTAGGGCGGTTAAATTGAAACCTCCAATGTGCCCGTTCGGCTAGTTTTTCGAGCATGTCGTCAAATTGAACCTTCCAATATGCCCGTTCCAAGTGTTTTTTCGGTAATAGCGGTCAGATTGAGGCTTTCAATGTGCCCGTTTCACGAGTTTTTTCGAGCATGGCGGTCAAATTGAACCATCCAATGTGCCTGATCAGCGAGTTTTTCAAGCTCAACGGTCAAATTAAACACCGCAATTTACCCATAACACCAACTTTCCATACTCACTAGTCAAATTGCACCGTCCCACCAACAAGAAAAAGGCCTGTTCCACCCCAATAAACCACAGTCGTATGCAGTTTATCGGGGAGAAAAGGCCTTTGCTTTCCACGGTACCACCCGAGTTTTACAGTAATCTTACGAATACTGCCTCATGAAGCAAGCAATCTGCTTCTTTTGGTAACAGGTGCTGAAAAACACCTGATTAAGCCTACTAGAAAAAAATGTTCAGCTTAACACTCAGGGAGGATGTCGGCACAAGCTGTATTTCCGGGCTTCCAGCAACCCCGGCTCTCTGTGAATACATTATCTTGCACCTTTGTTCCCGTCATCGAATTGGACTCTATTAAATTTTCATGACTCCCCCCGTGTTTGCGGAGGTAACGAGCTTCGCGTATCTTGCTAAATAACCTGTTTTTATTTTTGGCTCCGGTTTTACCCAAGCAGCCTTCCGTTCTGCCAGCTCATCTTCGTTAACGAGTAGCTCAATGGAACGAGTTTCTAAATCAATTTCAATGCTGTCACCGTTTTTGACGAAGGCGATTGGGCCACCTTCTGCTGCTTCTGGTGAAATATGACCGATAGATATACCACGGCTTGCTCCCGAGAAGCGACCATCAGTAATGAGGGCAACTTCCTTATCCAACCCTCTACCTGCAATGGCTGAGGTTGGGGCGAGCATTTCCGGCATTCCCGGTCCCCCTTTCGGTCCTTCGTAACGGATAACAACCACGTGCCCCGATTGAACTGTGCCATCATTGATGCCTGCCTGTGCTTCATCCTGTGATTCAAACACGATTGCTTCCCCTAAAAATCGTTTTATGGAAGGATCAACGGCACCTACTTTAATGACACCGCCGTCTGGAGCTAAGTTTCCGTGAAGGATAGAAAGGCCTCCAACGGGACTATATGGATTCTCTTTTGTGCGGATAACCTTATCGTCAATAATTTCAGCTTCTTGTACATTTTCAGCAATTGTTTTCCCCGTAACCGTAATTCTGTCCTTATGAATAAGCCCTTCTATTTTACAGAGCTCGTTAATAATGGCACTAACACCACCAGCTAAATGAACATCGTGCATGGAAAAATCCGATGCAGGGCTGATCTTCGAAAGGTATGGAACCTTCTCAGCAATTCTATTAATCTCGTGAAGGTCGTAATCAATTCCAGCCTCATGGGCTATAGCCAGCGTATGAAGGACGGTGTTCGTTGAACCACCCATGGCCATATCAAGGGCGAAGGCATTATCGAACGTTTCCTTCGTCAATATATCCCTCGGCTTCACGTCGTTTTTCACTAAATCCATTAAGTGGGTTGCTGCCTGGCGAATCAGTTCGTGCCGCTCATCGGATGTGGCAACGATCGTCCCATTGCCTGGAACAGTCAAGCCGAGCATTTCCATTAATGAGTTCATGGAGTTGGCCGTAAACATCCCTGAGCAGGAGCCGCATGTTGGGCAAGCCAACGATTCTAATTCAATTAATTCTTCTTCAGTCATAGAGCCTTGATGGTAGGAGCCTACCCCTTCAAACACAGACACGAGGGAGAGGGACTTCCCGCTTTTTGACAGGCCTGCTTCCATTGGGCCACCAGAGACAAACACGGATGGGACATTTGTTCTTGCCGCTGCCATGAGCATTCCCGGTGTGATTTTGTCACAGTTAGGAATATAGAAGACGCCGTCAAACCAATGGGCGTTAATAACTGTCTCGGCACTGTCGGCAATGATTTCCCTTGATGGGAGGGAATAGCGCATCCCAATATGTCCCATGGCGATTCCATCATCAACTCCAATGGTGTTGAACTCAAATGGAATGCCACCTGCCTCCCGAATGGCTTCTTTCACTACTTCCGCGAAGCGATTTAAATGCATATGTCCTGGAATAATATCAATATATGAATTACAGACACCGATAAACGGTTTGTTAATATCGTCTCCTTTAACTCCTGTTGCGTGTAGTAGACTGCGGTGTGGCGCACGGTCTACCCCTTTTTTGATCATATCGCTGCGCATGTAATACCTCCTTAACTTACTTCCGCACGTTTTTCTTGCCCCGCTGCGGAAGGCGTATAGCAATGAACGCCATCTGTCGTGACGATTTTTCTAAACTCTGAAAGTAAATGGTTTGTGACTGGTCCAGGTACACCGTCGCTAATAACTCGCTTATCAGCTTCCACGACTGCAATGACTTCAGCAGCAGTTCCAGTTAAAAAAACTTCGTCTGCTACGTATACATCGTGTCTTGTAAAAGGTGTTTCCTGCATTTCGTAGCCGTTTTTTTCTCGCCAGATCGATAATGGCGTTTTCTTGTAATTCCTTCTAACGCCCCTAAATATACAGGTGGGGTCGTGATGACACCGTTTTTTTACAATAAATATATTGTCTGCAGAGCCTTCTGTCACGTAGCCTTGATCGTTAAGCATTAACGCTTCATGGGCACCTGCCTGATTGGCTTCTAATTTAACAAGAATATTATTTAAATAGTTTAGAGATTTGATTTGTGGACTTAATACGTCTGGCCGGTTCCGGCGGCTAGCAACGGATGCTACCGTTAAGCCCCTTTCGTATAGTTCCTTTGGAAAAAGTGCCAAATCTTCAGCAATAACAATGACTTGAGGATTAGAGCAGTAAGTCGGGTCTAATCCTAAATTGCCAGCACCTCGAGATACAACGACCCGGATGTACGCGCTGTCCAGCTGATTTTTCCGAACAGTCTCGATAATAATTTGCTGCATTTCCTCCTTTGTGTATGGAATCGTCAACATGATGGACTGGGCTGATTCATATAAACGCTTTAAATGCTCCTTTAATTTGAAGATGTTTCCGCTGTAGACACGAATTCCTTCAAACACCCCGTCGCCATACAACAAACCATGATCGTACACAGAGACGACTGCTTCTTCTTTCTTCACTAATTTGTCGCCTAAAAAAATCCACTGACTGCTCATCGTTTTACCACTCCTTCCTTTAGTTTTTGTTCGCTTTAAAGCATAAAAGTAAAATGGTGATAGAATTGCCTGTTTTATCTTTGGTTATGGATAAAACTCCTTTCGGGAAACGGTTTAATAAATTAATTGAAGTTTCCGGCAATTTTTATATTGTCGCCAATATTACAACGGTTTTTAGTGGAGGTCAATAGGTTATTGGTAAATTATCTGACAGTTGCGATAATTCTGTTATTTGGTAAGCGTTTACATCATTGAAGTAAAAGGATTAGCGTCAATTTCATAATGTCAATTGTAAATTTTTTTAAAGCGTTTTCATGTGGGAGGGAGATTTCCTTGTTTGGTTACAGTTATGGATTTTTTTTACCATTTAAACTGTGAGAACACTAGCAGCAATGGTTCAGAAGATGGGTGTAGGCGGAATTGTTGCTTACGGAAATGGAGTGGCTGTAGCAGAAAATCATCAAAACTATAGTTAATTTTCAATGTGATGGTTGTAAATCCATGCGTTGTTTCGAACAAACTCTACTAATGATTTTTCAGCAAATCAGGGCAATGGCTCCGCTTTTCGCTCACTGACAGGAGAAACCCACTCCTGTCAGCTTTTAATAGAATGCGACGGCTTCGCTCATTGCTAAAAGTCCTTTCAAAAAGTTCAAGAACAGAACTTTTTGAAAGGACTTTTCTTCATCATTCTGAATTCTGTTTCATAGACTATGATAACGATGAATAGGGGAGGTTTACGATGACGACCGAATCAGAAGAGCTAGTGAAGGCCATTGATGAAATTACGGAAATAGCTAAAGGTTTTGGTTTAGATTTTTATCCAATGCGGTATGAAATATGCCCTGCGGATATTATTTATACGTTTGGTGCATATGGCATGCCGACTCGTTTCTCCCATTGGAGTTTCGGTAAGCAGTTCCATAAAATGAAGCTTCAATACGATCTTGGTTTAAGTAAAATCTATGAGCTCGTAATCAACTCCAACCCATGCTATGCCTTTTTACTAGACACAAACTCCATGATCCAAAACAAGCTAATCATTGCACATGTCCTGGCACACTGCGACTTCTTTAAAAATAATGAGCGCTTCTCCAATACAAGGCGAGATATGGTGGAAAGCATGACCGCCACCGCCGAAAGGGTTGCCCACTACGAGCTCATCCACGGTAGGCAGGAGGTAGAGGAATTTCTCGATGCCGTATTAGCTATTCAGGAACATATTGACCCGAGTCTAGTGAGGCCAAAGTTAACTTGGTCCATTGATGATATATGGGAGGAAGAAGAGGAAGAGGATAAACGGGAAAGCCCTTATGATGACTTATGGTCGTTGGATGATAAGGAAAGGAAGCGAAGGGCACGTTTTACAAAGAAGAAAAAGAAGTTCCCACCTCAGCCGGAGAAGGATATTCTCTTGTTTATTGAAGAATACAGCCGCGAACTGGAGGATTGGCAGCGGGATATTCTCACCATGATGCGGGAGGAAATGCTGTATTTTTGGCCTCAGTTGGAAACAAAAATCATGAACGAAGGCTGGGCAAGCTTTTGGCACCAGAGGATTATTCGAGAAATGGATTTAACCACCGATGAATCCATTGAGTTTGCCAAGTTGAATGCCAGTGTTGTGCAACCTTCGAAAACCCAAATAAATCCGTATTACTTAGGTTTAAAGATATTTGAAGATATTGAAGAAAGATACAATAACCCAACGGAAGATATGCAGGGGCGGCAAGGGGTAAAACCTAATAGCGGCCGGGAAAAGATTTTTGAAGTCCGTGAAATTGAGTCTGATATTTCCTTTATCCGCAATTATTTAACGAAGGATCTTGTCATGCGGGAAGACATGTATTTGTTCCAGAAGAAGGGTCGTGACTATAAAATAGTGGATAAGGAGTGGCAGGCAGTCAGGGACCAGCTAATAAGCAGTAGGGTTAATGGAGGCTTTCCTTATATTGTCGTTACGGAGGGGGATCATTGAAGAATGGGGAATTGTATTTGACCCATATGTTTGAGGATATTGAGCTAGATACGCAGTATTTGGAAAAAACTTTGCCGTATGTTTATCAGCTTTGGGGGCGTCCTGTCCATATGGAAACGATTCTTGCTGATCGGAAAATTGTCTTTACGTATGACGGAAGGAAGATTAATAAACGGTATTTATAGAGTAATTTCAAAAGGTCGATAATTTGAGCTTTCTAAAAATGTTGGTCGCAATGAGCGTAACCAGCCGTCGCAATCTTTTAAGAGCTGACAGGAGTGGGTTTCTCCTGTCAGCGAGCGACGAGCGAAGCCATTGCCTAGTTAGTTAGTGGATGGACAAGGACTTTATAAAGGGGGATTCTGGAATGCTACGGTCGTGGGGGACGAGAGCATTCTTTTTCCTTCTGTATTTACACCAAAGGTATGTTTTGATTCACCCCTATTTAGGTCATAACCCCTTTTATGATTTAAATACAACGAAATTTTCCCCTCTATTTACGTCAAAAGCCTGTTATGATTTAAATAGCCAAGAATTTTCTATCCTATTTACGTCATAGCGCCTCTTATGATTTAAATACAGCGAAAATTACCCCTCTATTTACGTCAAAAGCCGTTATGATTTAAATAGCCAAGAATTTTCTCCCCTATTTACGTCATAGCTCCTCTTATAATTTGGCTCTGTTATTCTTTGTAGCAACGAGCGAAGCCATTGCTGATCTTTTTTCCCTGCAGACTCTTCCGTAGTTTATACGTGTTAAACCTGGTTTTAGAGCTTAAAATCTAGGGTATATTACACACCTATAGAGGAATTTTTATCTTACTTAACCTTCTGCTGTAACTCTTACTTATATGCAGCACCTACAATTGAATAATTAACACGGTTTTATGGAAACTTTTAAGTAGAAGGTATCATTCCCCCACAATAAGGAGGTTATAATTTTTTATGAACAAACTAAACGAAGAAGCACGGGAAAAATATTTTGATCAAATATTTCAGTCCCTGAAAAACAAAGAAAAGGAAACCTTTCTTGAGTTGTTTCTCGAGTTACATCCCACCGATCAAGTGGAGTTATTCGAGGCTCTGTATAAAGACAAAAGACCGATGTTTTACGAGTACTTATCTGCAGAAGAATTTGCAGAGATCTTCCAAGGTCTGGAACTTGACTCACAAAAAGAAGTAGTAAAAGAAATAGACAAAAACTTTGCGGCAGAAATGTTTAACCACATGCCGGCAGATGATACTGCTGACTTTTTAGGTGAAATAAATGAGCCACAAGTAAAAGACATTTTAAATTCCATGGACAAAGAAGAAGCAGACGAGGTATTAGAACTCCTATCATACCCAGAAGAGTCAGCTGGGTCGTTAATGACCAAGGAGTTCATATCCATTAAAGCAACTGACACGGTTACAGCCGTCATGGAACATCTTCGTAAGGAAGGTCCTGAGGCCGAAACCATTTATTATTTATATGTAGTCGACTTAAAAGACAAACTTGTAGGTGTCGTGTCTCTCCGTGATTTAATAGTGGCACCATTAACGGAAACGGTGGAAAACTTAATGAGCACTCAAGTTGTTTCCGTTGATGCCCATACTGACCAGGAAGAAGTGGCGGAACTTATTAAAGACTACGATCTATTGGCAGCACCAGTTGTCACTAGTACGAACGAACTCATTGGTATCGTTACGGTAGACGATGTCATGGATGTATTAGAGGAAGAAGCTACAGAGGATTTCGATGACTTTACAGCAGCAAAAGGGGCAACCGATGTAAACATCAGTTCCTTTTCAGCGGCAAAAAAAACGTTCGCCGTGGATCATTATGTTAATGTTTTTCGGATTAGTCACTGCCGGTGTCATTGGAACATTTGAAGAAACATTAGAGGAAATTGTTATATTAGCAGCATTTATTCCGTTGATTATGGACTCGGCAGGTAACACAGGAACCCAGTCCCTTGCTGTCATGGTACGTTCCCTTGCTACTGGTTCCTTCGAAAGAAAAGGGCTTGTTCATACTATAAAAAGGGAATTTGGAACAGGGATTATGCTTGGGATTATTTGTGCCATTGTGTTAATGGCTGTCATTCCTTTCTTATATGAAGACGGCTTGATTTTAGCATTTGTAGTGGGTATCTCATTATTTTTTACTTTAAGTATTGCAACGATTATTGGGGCAGTAGTCCCTGTAATAATAACAAAATTAAAGTTGGACCCGGCGATTGCCTCTGGCCCTTTTATAACAACCGTTAACGATATTTTAGGTTTACTTATTTATTTCTCTATTGCAACGGCGTTAATTGATTATTTACCTACTTAAGTTGAAAGGCAACTTCCAGTTG
>JAJOJL010000140.1 GCA_021208645.1 Bacillus sp. (in: firmicutes)
ATGGTATAGGCGATGATAGATTCGGAGTTTTTTGCCTGGTAAATGACATCATCAATGTCCTCCATTGTTTCTACGTATGGAGTCCGCTTTATCTCTACGCCACTTCCGTTAAATTGACTTGCGACTGCCTTTACTACTAGTTCGGCTGTTTCTCCTACGGAATCCGATACTACATAAACAACTTTTTTTCTGTTGCATTAAGGGTTTGCACCTCCGGTTTAGATAATGTGTAAGATTGTTTATTGCAGCTTTTATATTTTAAAGCTATGTAATTTTTTCACTTCTAATATTTAATATTATAACCTGTTCCTTTTATTATGTCATACTATATTTTAAATTAGTATATCCTATTTGTTGCAGAAATGTGAACTAATTACTCTGAGAAAAAATACTAGTAGCATGTATGAACGTTCGGTAGTTGGATTATTTAATGCCGGTTAAGCTTGGAACCGCATCGTACCGGCAAATAAACCACAAATATTTGCCGCTAAAAGCTTTAAACCAAAACGTACTGACATTTAATGATCAAATAAACTTTGAAAGTGTCGCACCAAACTAAGTTTTAATAATGCAGTTTTGTTGAACAAAAAAAGCAGGAAGGTTCCATTATGAAAGTCTTCCTGCTGATTATATAGAATTATAAAATACTAACTTGTTTTATTTCTTCCAATTCTGTACCTGACTTTTCCTCAGCTTTTCTACCGTTCTTTTTCTTGGAAGAAGTAAAAACATTATAGACAGACGGTATTAAAAGTAACGTAATTAACGTGGCAAATAGCAACCCTGTTATAATCACCGTTGCCATAGGTGCTTGGTAATTTCCAGATGCTCCAGATGCGAGAGCTAATGGAAGCATACCACCGGATGTAGTCAATGTTGTCATGAATATCGGTCGAATTCTATTTTTTCCTGCCTCCACTATGGCTTCTCTTGCTCCATAGCCTTCAAGGCGTAGTTTGTTCGTACGGTCAATGAGAAGGATGGCATTGTTCAAGACAATCCCAATAAGCATAATCACTCCCATGGCCGATAACACATTTAATTCCCGCTGTGTAATAAACAATCCGCCAATGACTCCAACCATGGTCATGGGAATTATGGACATGACAATCAGTGGATGTGCTAAATGGTTAAACTGAACTGCCATTACTAGATATACAAGGAAAATGGCAATTCCTAATACTAATAGCATTTCCATCATTAACGCTTGCTGCTCCTCTAAATCACCTGCTACAGATAAGGCGTAGCCTGGTGATGCATTAAACTCATTGATGGCTGTTTGCACGTCACGATTCACAGATCCTAAATCTCTACCTTCCATATCGGCATAAATACTAATGGAGCGCTCTCCATCAATACGGATAATCTCATTTGGAGTTGAAACAGAGCCCAAGGAAATAAATTTAGACAATGCTTCTTCCCCGTTAAACGTTGAAACCTTCCAATCGAGTAACTCTTCTTTTTTTCCTATTGGTTGATCCCATTTGATAAACAAAGGGATTGTATCTTCATCCATCTTTATTTCTCCAAGGGGCATGTGTAAAAATGCCATCTCCATGCTACCTTTTAATTGCATTGGAGTTAGTCCTGCTGCTTCTAGTTCTTCCTCGCTAACACGAATGATTTCTTCAGTCCTTGTTCTTTCCATGGAATGATAGATACCAACTAGACCTTCAATGCCATTCAATTCCCCAATGAATTCATCCGCAATTAGTTTTAACTCTTCAAAGTCTTCCCCTGTTATGGTCACTTGGACGGGAGATCCTCCTCCCCCTGTAAACAGGTCAATTACATTTTTGACAGGGTGTTCTTCCACTAATTCACGTAACGAACGGGAGATATCTTCGTTGACATATAGTTGTTCACGAGTGATATCGTCCCCTTTTGTCATGTTGATGGCTGCAAAAAGCATGTTACCATTATCAATGACATACACATCTTCCACGTCTTGAATTTCAGCAAGAGAGTCATACATATATTCAACAATTGCTTCCTTATCTTCATGTGTTAAGCCCTGCTCTAATTCAAGCCCCATTTCTGCGTAGCGGTTTAATACATCAGGCATGATTGTCATAGGTATTTTGGGTACAAGGAACATGGAACCTATGAATAAAATCATGAATAGACCTATGACTGCTAAACTGTTGCGTTTTCTACGAACAATCCAGGAAATGAGTCGACTGTATGCAATAACTAAGCGACCTTCTTTACGCTCTCCTTTATTTTTCTTTAATTTCATAAACTTTTCAGATAGGGATGGAATCACCGTAAACGATACAACTACAGAACTGATGAGGGTAATGGCCACTACCATAGAAAGGATCATCATAAACTGTCCAAGTTCCCCGCCAACTAAGCCAATCGGTAAAAACACAACGATTGTGGTGAGCATGGAGGCAAAAACAGCCGTTGCCACTTCCTTTGTTCCCTCTAAAACAGCTTGGAGACGTTCTAACCCTTGCTCCCGTTTTCGGTAAATGGATTCAAGTATAACAATGGATGCATCTACCATCATTCCGATACCAAGACCTAACCCAATTAACGTGATCATATTGACGCTGTAATCAAAAAGCCACATAGCCGTAAATGTAAGTAAAATGGACGTAGGTATGGATATGGCAATGATGGCTGTAGCACGGATGTTTTGTAAGAATAGGAGTAAGATGGCAATGGCTATAGCCGCTCCAATGAGAATGTTGCTGGAAATTCCCTCAATGGAATCACTAACGTAATCTGCCTGGGCTACCATTTCGTTCATGGTAAAACCTTTTACCAATCCTTCATCACGAATTTGCTGCAATTCTCCTCGTACAGCC
Organism: Bacillus sp. (in: firmicutes); assembly: GCA_021208645.1. Taxonomy (GTDB): domain Bacteria; phylum Bacillota; class Bacilli; order Bacillales; family Salisediminibacteriaceae; genus Evansella. The sequence continues at coordinate 2,817 of JAJOJL010000140.1, forward strand.
TCAGCCATTTCGATTTGCGTAACATTGGCTGTGCGTCCTATTTGAAGGAATATAAAATCACTGCTCCCATTTTTCCAAACGAACCCTGTATTTTCTACTGGATCAATCGTGACGCTAGCAATTTCGTGTAAGGCAATAAACCCTTCTTGCGTAGGTAGTTTGATGTTTTCAATTGCTTCTAGTGACGATAATGTCGTCTGGAATCGAACCGTTGGTGAATTGGAGTCTTGTGACAATTCACCCAAAGTAAATTCACTGTTTGCACCTTGAATCGTTCCAATTACATGGGAAGGGTCTAATCCGTATTTTAATAAATTTTCTTGGTTTAATGCGATATTTAACTCATATTTCTTTAATCCCTCTAAGGCGACTTCCCGTACTTCCTTTAGGTCTTCTAATCTAGGTTTTAATACATCCGTTGCGAAGGCAGAGATGACATCCATATCCCCATCTGCCAAATCCATGTAGAACTCGTAGGGCTGGTTCGTTCCATATTGACCAACATAAAGATGGTTAATTTCCTGCATGCCTGCAGTAGTAGTGTTTACAACTGATTCCACCTCTTTAATCAGTTCGTCACCTTTTCCCCGTTCAAATAGCATATTAATAGTAGTCCGGCCGTAACTGGTAGATGATTGTACTTGTTCTACCCCTTCAATACTCTGAAGTTGCCTTTCCAAAGGACTTGTAATATTCCGTTCGATTTCAAGGGCAGGCTGCTCTCCTGCATTGATTGAAATGAATGCCCCGTCGAAGGCGACAGATGGAAATAGCTCCTTGTCGAGTTTAGCCATCCCGTAACTTCCTACGAACAATACTAAAAATGTTAAAAGTCCCACCAAAATCTTCCGCTTTACAATAAACTCAAGTAATTTCATTGTTTCCCCTGCTTTCCTTTATTCATTTTTTTAAAAAAACAGGTTGCCGTGCCGAAATGTTTGTGTTTGTCCTGCCATCTTTATCCTCTCTTATTATAATTTTCCTTTAGTGGAATCACATTTGACTGGAGAAGTAAATTTGCTAAGTCTTAAGACGTATTTCCATGTTAACTAATAATTCAAAGGTTATTTATTATGGGAGTTTCTTGTGCAGATTAGTGTTAGGGTTTATTGAAGGTGTTTGAAGAGTTCTCGGTGTAGTTTGATAGAGTGTTTTGCACAAATGCCATATGTAGTCTAATGGGTTTAATAATGAATTACAATAGAGAAAAATGGTCAAATTTTACAATAGTGTGAACAATAATGGACTTATCAAGAAAAAACCTGCCAGCCATTGAGCTAGCAGGTAGTTCTCTCTTATCCATGGGTAATCCGTGGGTTCCGTTGAATGGCTTCAGTCCTTCCATTCCATTCCTGTTCCGAAAGTTTATGTTCCTCCACAAAACGGTTCTTCTGGTGAATCCTGCAATCATGACAGCAAGAACGAAGATATTTATGTTCACTTTCTTCTGAACAAATGATTTTTTTGTTACATTCTGGGTTTGCACAGTTCACATAGCGCTCGCATGGCTCCCCTGTAAAATAGTCTTTTCCTACAACAACGTGTTCTTCCTGATTGATAGGTACACTAATTCTTTCATCAAAGACATAGCATTGCCCGTGCCAATCCTTCCCCTTTACTTCAGGGTCTTTTCCGTACGAGACGATCCCCCCGTGAAGTTGGCCTACGTCTTCAAAGCCTTCTTCCTTCAGCCAACCGGAAAATTTTTCACAGCGAACGCCTCCAGTACAATAGGTCAAAATTTTCTTGTCCTTTAACTCTTTCTTATGTTCACGGATCCAGTCAGGTAGATCTTTAAACGTTTCAATATCCGGCCTTATAGCTCCTTTAAAATGACCTAAATCGTACTCGTAATCGTTCCTGGCATCAATCACAACCGTATTAGACTTCTGCATTTCCTCGTAAAACTCCTTCGGGTTTAAGTACTCCCCTGTTTTTTCAAGGGGATCAATGTCATATTCCAGTCTTAACGTGACAAGTTCTTTCCGGTAGCGGCACTTCATTTTTGGGAAGGCATGACCTTCTGACGCATCTTCCTTAAACCATAGATCACTAAATCTTGGATCTGCCCACATGACCTCTTTGTATTTTTCTGTTTGCTCTTTTTTCCCAGAAACCGTACCGTTAATCCCTTCATCTGCAATGATGATCCTTCCTTTTAGTCCCAGTTCATTGCAAAAATTAAGGTGTTCTTCAGCAAATTCGGGCCCATTTTCAATGGTGACATATTTATAATACAAAAGTATCCGGTAGTCCTTTGACATCTAACTCACCTCTATAAATTTGTTAGAATAGAGTTTCCTTTGGTTTGGTTATTGTTAATTTTTCATAATGAGCCGAATTATATTGGAGGAAAGAATAGGCAGAAATTATAGGGGCTCTAGAATATGTAAAAAAACATGCCTTCCTCTTGTGAAAGAAATGCATGTTTAGTAAAGTTTAAAAATTTATAAATCCACCAAGTAAATAAACCATCACAATACTAACGATAGTTACCGTCCCAGCAGCTGCTAGTCCTATATAAAATGGCTTTATACCAACCCCTTTAAAAACACGGAGGTTCGTAGATAGGCCGACGCCTGCCATGGCTATGCCTAGCATATATTTTGATCCTAACGTATTGAGGGATGTCCAAAATGTTTTCCATTGATCTGGCTCTAACAATCCAAAGGCTCTCCCCTGCTCTAATATTCCATTGTCTCCAATCGTTCGGACCCCTGCCATTAATATAAATCCGATAACAAAGAGAGGAATTAACTTGTACCATCTAGGACTTTCATTATTTGGTGTTCGGTTGTTACCTAATTTTTTCAAATAATAGTAGGACATAATTGGCACGACAGCAATCAACATGGAATTTCTCGTAAGCTTTGTGATTGTTGCTACATCCACCACTTGGTCTATATCATAAACTTGGGCGTAGATGAGTGCTGCCCCAGCTACTTGTGCTGTCTCGTGGATGGAAGTACCTAAAAATACCCAACACGAACCGGATCGTTTTGGAAGATATAATAGGCTAAATATGGATAAGCAAACATTGCAATTATCCCAAAGATCGTAATGTTGCCAATGGCGTAGGCAACCTCCTCGTCATTCGCTTTAATGCCTGGAGCCGTCCCGACAATAGCCGTGACACCGCAAATTCCTGTTCCTACAGCTGTCAATGTACCTAGACGATGAGCTTGGCCAAGTTTACTAGTAATCCATAGAGTTACTGTTAAAGCGACGATAACACACGTTAAGATAATGGGAATCCCCCACGCCCCTAAGGTGACTACATCGTAAAAACTTAATCGAATCCCAAGGAGGACAATCCCGACCTTTAGTACGATCTTTACGGAAAAAAGCACACCGTTTTTCAAGGCTTCTCCTAACCCAATAATATTTCTGAATAATAACCCTAAGATAATAGCAACAAAAATAGATGAAATGGGACTAGAACTCGTCGGTGGCAGTCCTTGTAACTGGTTAAGTAGTCGTCCTAAGTAATCAGCTAAATACAAGGAAGTGATCATGATTCCTATACAAGCAATTAAGCCGGGAAGAATCCCAACTATTTTTTTCATAAAAAATCGTCTCCTTCAGTTCACGCAGCAAATATTTCAATAACGTTATTCATTATACACCTGTTGGCTGCATAGTAGAAAATTTATTTTAATAGCCCAAAAAAAAACTGTTTTTTTCACATAAGTTAAATATTTGATAGAATAGAATTAAGTTGATTTATGGAAGGGAGTTTTTAAGATGGGTGAATGTAAATTAGATCATAGCCTTGAGGATGTCAATAAGAAGTTAGCTGAACAAGAAGAATTTTTACCAGTTACAATTCATGAGAGTTTCACTCAGTTTTTGCAGAAGGATTTGTCGCAACAAACGTTGAATGAAGCCTTTCATTTATTAAAAAAATACGATTTAGCCTCTAAAGAAGAGCAAGCAGCACGAAACGAGCAAATGGAAGCAATGTTTCAACAATAAAGACACACTCAGGCGTTTCTAGTATAGAATAGAAGCGCCTTTATTCTTCTTACGTTTGGGGTGAAGTTCTATGCTGTTTTCACGGTGGACGATATTGCAATTTGTCACTTTAGGGCTGTTAGTAGGTTTTGTAGTTTATTTGGAATCCATAAGAGCAAATAGAACCGTAGAAGTATCTAGAGCCATGACGCCAGTCAATAATCCCTTTGAAACTCTTTTGTTTGTGAGTGCGGTCCTAAGTTGCTTTTACTTATTTTTCCTATTGGAGGCAAAAAAGAGAACAGATATTTTTCAGCGTCCCTTTTGGCATCGGATGCCCATTGCTTCTGTTCTAGTTGGAATCTCTTCTTTTGTTATTTTTATAGTTGCTGCCTTTTTTGGAGATTTATTTACTATTATTCAAAATAATCGTTTTCTACTTTATGTAATCATATTGTACTTCATGTTTTTACTCTATTTATTTGTTTTTTCAATGGTCCTAAAGTTTGGTACAGGCAAAGAAGGCGATAACGATCGTTTCGAAAAAACAACACATATGTCTTTACTGTTTTCAGTCCTCATCTTTGTTTGTATATTCTTCTTAATCTAAACTCTAATTTGGAGGGATAGAGATGAAAAGACTGCTGATATTATTGTTATTGATAGTAACAATGGTCGCTTGTAACAACTCAGAAATAACAACGGAAGACCTGGACGCTGATTCACATGGTGTGCAAGAAGGATACATTATGGAGAAAACAGATTCTCGCATACTTGTCGTAAGTGATATTAGTAAGGAACAAGCAGTGGAACTGACAGAGGATGATTTGTTAGGTCCATCCCCACCTGCTGGAAATGCGGTGTGGTATGCTGTCGAAGAAATCGAGGCATATGAAATTGGTCAACTAGTTAGGGTTCAATCGAGCTATATGTTGGAGAGTTACCCTGGTCAATCAACTGCAGAAAAGGTACAAATTATAGAGTAAATGGATGAAGACTGGAGACTTGTGAAGGATATGAGAATCAATTACATGACTGAGAAACAAATCAAAGATCACTACTATTCCCTAATTTATCAATCTCGAAAAGTTTTTTTTGAAAAACAAAAGCTGGAATCTTTTTTGGATAATCCACTCTTAATGTGCTGCTTTATGACCCTTTGGTTATTGATTGCCATTACGCTTCTGTTTTTCATTTGGGCGATACCTGACCTTGGTCTTGACCTACTTCTATTTGGTGGATTCCCTTTATCCATTCTTCATCTCATTACTTATTTCGTAAAGAAAAAAGGGTAGAGAAACTTCGATTGTTAAATAAATTAGATTATTCCATTGAAAAATTTCGCAGGGATATAAAAAGGAATGAACGGGAAGTTCCAGACTACCCCTTCCTTGAATCGGAAGTACATTATTTAGACTTTGACTATACAGGAACTGTTCCAGGTGATGATGTGAGGGATTAAAGGACGGCATATTTGCTGTCCTTTTTTCTGGTTTAAATAGTATTTTTGGTCCAATGCGGAAAACATAAAAGAGACTTTGAAGTATTTGGGGGTTTACACTTATGTCTCTTGATGCCTTTATTATGGGTTTTGCCTTTATTATGATTCACCTGTTGGCCAATTCCCTCATTCCAGGGGACCGTATTCAACAACTGAAATGGTTTTCTTTTTCCGGCGGGTTAGCTGTATCTTACGTTTTTGTCTATGTCCTCCCCACATTACATAAGGAACAAATTCTCGTAAAAAAGTATGGTAATTATTTTACGATGGAGTCGGAGTTGTATTTTGTAGGATTAATTGGTTTATTGATTTTCTACGGTATTCAAAAGGTAGTTCGGAAAGCGCAGCGTGAAGGAGAAGCTAGAAAGGCACGAATCCTCTTTTGGATGCAGATTCTGTTTTTTGGTGTTTATAATATGCTTGTGTCCTTCACGGTTATATCCCATAATGTCCTGGGGATTCAAGCGGTGTTTTACGGACTTGCGGTGGGAATGCATTTCATTGCGGTAGCTCACGACCTTTATCGAGAATATGCAGATATCTATAACAATATTGGTCGTTATGTCCTCGCTATTGGAATCCTAGCAGGCTGGTTTCTTGGTATGAGGGTTGATTTGTCCCCTTTTACAGAGTCCATTATCTTCGCCTTTATCTCTGGAGCGATGATATTAAATGTATTAAAATATGAACTTCCTCCAGACGGCGAAGCCCATTTCCCTACCTTTGCTATCGGGGTTGTGGCATACACAACCATAACAATGTCTTTAAAGTTCTTCTTTCAATGGTGAAAAAGGCTTGCTGAAGGGGAGCGTTGAATGGATGGGGAAACAATTGAACGAAGTGGTAAGCTGAAGAGTGTTTCGTTGAGTTGATTGCGAAACAATTGAATGAAATGGCGAGCTGAAGAAGGTTTCGTTGAATTAACAGGGAAACAATTGAACGAAATAGCAAGCTGAAGAAGTTTTCGTTGAATTAACTGGGAAACAATTGAACCAACTGGTAAGCTGAAGAGGTCTTCATTAAATTGACAAGGAAACAATTGAACGAACCAGGCTGATAATGAGAGATTCGTTCAATCGAAAAGGAATTCATTAAAAAACACATTTTCTAAAAGGTCATTTCAATTCCTATCAACAACAAATGACTAACAATGTGTAAAGATAAATTCATGCCGTTTACGAATCAACCGCATGAAGACCTCTCAAATAAAATTCCCTGAAACTAATCATTTAGATTTCAAAGAAAGATGCATTAGAGATCACAATATGCTTGAAATGTTTCTTCAAGATCCTCCTAATAACATTTACACTAATAACCCATCCACACCACTCATAAATTCCCTTTGTTGTAATTTTTTCATCTGGAAACAACATATGAAACTCCCTAACGCTCCGAAGAACAATCGTTTCAATATCTTCTACTACTCCACATTTACTACATGACATAGTAAGTCTTCCTTTAGGTAGCATAAAAGCCCTGCAACAACTTGCAATAACACTTTTTTTTCAGTTGATCTAATGTAAATATTGGGAGCTTGGAATTTGATGATTCTTTTTTGTGGAGGGAAATAAGTTGATTTGCCACATCCATATGATGTTGATTCCATTGGCTGGTTTGGCCATTTAGTTTTCTTAAGAAGCGGTTGATTTGACTAGGAAGAATGATCTTGAGGTCTCTTGGGGCTTGCAATAAAGTAAACTCTGGGTTTACAAATATAACATAGGCTTGAATCGGTAAATTACATTTAAGCTTTCTTAATAATGGTCGAAAAGATTCTAAGCTACGTTCCACTTGAATAATTGGATTTTTAACTTCGTATTCCGGTTCTAAATACCATTTACCTTTTTCGATGTAATAGTCCCCCTCCATATTTTTTACTTCAAAAATGTTAATAACATGTTGGAATACCAGTATTGAGTCTAGTTGGAACTCCGATCCAGAATGTTCTAGTAGTAAATCACTTAAAATAAGTGGCTCTACATTGATTGTCTTTAGAAAATTGTCAAAAATAACTTCTCCGGCATACCCCTTCTCCTTCCGGCGGTATTTCCTTTCGAACTCTACGGAAGATGGATACTCTCTACTTATTAAAGATCTAAAAATTAGCAATTCTTTTGGTACATCCCTTTGTTTTAGCTCCATATCTCACTTCCTCTCTCTCAAAATTAATGACAATTCCCCTTCATCTTAGTCCTGTTTACAAAAATCTACAAGTAAAACCAATAAAATCTACAAATTTGTCAAATATCATAATTGAAGTTACAAACAAAAAATCACAGTATACTGTGGGTAATCGAATTCTCATTTGGAGTAATCGAAGTTACCGTAGAATTACTTTTGGTAAGAAAAACTAAAATCCCCCCTCAATAAATAAAGGGGGATAGAGACTACTTCTTTTGTTAATATTGAGGCTTGCAGAATAAAGTTAAGGATTAATCACAAACCCTGAATGTATTAATCCCGCACCCCACACTCATAAACACTATTTCATAATCTTACAAATATCATTCGTAAATTCTACTGGATCCACTACTGGCAACCCTTCGATCAACAGAGCCTGGTTGTACAGCAAGTTAGTATATAAGCCAATTTTTTCCTTATCCCCAGCTCCATGAGCAGCTTTCAAGGCAGCAAACACTTCGTGTCCCGCGTTCACTTCAAGGACCTTTTCTGCTTTCACATTTTGCCCTTCTGGCATTCCTTGTGCTTGCAATACTTTCTCCATTTCAATGGACACATCCCCTTCTGCTGTTAAGCATACTGGATGAGACTTCAAACGCTTGGACAAACGAACGTCCTTCACTTTATCACCAAGGACCTCTTTCATGGCAGTAAACAACTCGTTGTTCTCCGCCTTTTCTTCTTCAGATTTAGCCGAATCATCACTCGCTTCATCTTCAATGCCTAAATCACCGCTGGACACATTTTTAAATTCCTTGTCCTTATATTTCATGAGCATTTTGATAGCAAACTCATCAATATCCTCGGTGAAAAACAGGATTTCATAGCCTTTATCGGCAACAAGTTCCGTTTGAGGTAATTTGGCAATTCGCTCATAAGACTCCCCTGTTGCATAGTAAATGTATTTTTGATCTTCTGGCATAGCCTCTACGTACTCTGCTAATGATACTACCTTTTTCTCTTTAGAAGAATAGAACAGTAACAAGTCTTGTAAGTCTTCTTTGTTCATGCCAAAGTCGCTGTATACCCCATACTTTAATTGGCGGCCGAATGTTTCGTAGAATTTCACGTACTTTTCACGATCATCCTTCAGCATCTTCGCCAGTTCACTTTTAATCTTATTCTTAATATTCTTCGCAATTTGCTTTAACTGACGATCATGTTGCAGCATTTCGCGGGAGATGTTTAAGGACAAGTCTTCAGAATCAACCATTCCTTTGACAAAACTAAAGTAGTCAGGTAGTAAGTCGGCACACTTGTTCATGATCAAGACGCCACTGGAGTATAACTCTAGACCTTTTTCATACTCCTTCGAATAATAATCAAATGGCATGGTTTCTGGAATATATAAAATGGAGTTATAGCGAAGCATGCCATCCACTTTAATGTGAATATGGGCTAATGGCTTGTCAAAACCATAATGTTTCTCCTGATAGAAGTTCGTATAATCTTCGTCTGTCAGTTCGCTTTTGTTTTTTCGCCAGATCGGAACCATGCTGTTGATTGTTTCTTCTTCCGTTGCGTCCACCGACTCTTCATCGTCTTCTGTTGCTTTACTTACAGTAACGTCCATTTTAATTGGGTAGCGGATAAAATCGGAATATTTTTTTTATGATGGAACGTAGGCGGTATTCCTCTAAAAATTCATCATAATTGTCATCTTCTGTGTTTTCTTTTATCTTTAAGATGATTTCTGTACCAACCTCAGCCTTTTCTGTAGGCTCGATAATATAGCCGTCTGCTCCTTCCGACTCCCATTTATAACCAGTATCGCTACCAAGGGCTTTTGTAATAACCGTAACAGTATCTGCGACCATAAACGCAGAATAGAAACCAACCCCGAATTGCCCGATAATATCGTGACCGTCCTTAATTTCATTTTCATTTTTAAAAGCAAAGGAACCACTCTTGGCAATGACCCCAAGGTTTGCTTCTAGCTCCTCTTTCGTCATCCCAATACCAGTGTCCATTACTTTTAACGTTCTTGCATCCTTGTCTGCCGAGACTTTTATGTAATAATTATCACTCTCAAACGTTAAACTGTCATCAGTTAACGCCTTATAATAGATCTTGTCAATGGCGTCGCTTGCGTTGGAAATCAACTCCCGCAAGAAAATTTCCTTGTGAGTATAGATTGAGTTAATCATTAGGTCTAACAATCGCTTCGATTCCGCTTTAAATTCTGTTTTTGCAGCCATAATCCTCTCTCCTTTCAAATCTTAAAACACAAATATTAGCACTCCATTACACCGAGTGCTAACCCAATCTTTTTATAACATAAACCAATTTCTTCTGTCAATTATTCAACAATATAAAAAAGAGTGGTCGTAAAGACCACTCTTCCTGAGTCGATACTGGCTCTCTGGGGTAAAATCGATGTTACTCTGCTGGAAACACCTCATTTACAACTTTATCGTCTTTCCCTTCAGCGTCTGTTGCTTAAAACCTGTTCAAGCTAACCACCCCTCAGGTAATAAAACGACAACCCTTTTTTCCTGTATCACTCTTTGAAGAAGAATCAAAATTCCTCTTCAAAAACTAGTATGTGCAGACGTCCTTTTTTTTTATCCGAAAAAAAACTATTTTTTTTCCGAGCTCTAATGCACGCTTAATATCTTTAAAAGAACTGGAGGTCCCATACATAAGGACACCACCCCGATATACCCTGGCCCCGAACCATGCTAGGAGGAAAATAGCTAAAAGCAGCAACAAAATACCAATGAGAGGCTCTACGAATGGCACATTGAGCATCCCGACACGAAGGAACATTACCATCGGCGTAAAGAATGGAATGTAGGAAGTTATCGTTATAAATGTAGCTTCTGGATGGTTTAAGCCAAACATGGCGATCATGAAGCCGGCGATTACCAAGAACATCATAGGTAGAATTGTAAACTGCACGTCTTCCGTACGGCTCACAAGGGATCCTAATAATGCCGCCAAAGTGGCGTATAGAAAATAACCGAGAAAGAAGAACACAATAGCATAAACGATCGTTGATACCGCCAGATCTTCGAACCCAAAGAATTCAAAGAAGTCACCTACTAACTCCTCCTGCATTCTCGAGATGGTAAAGTAGCCGATAATTAAAAAGAAAGTAAGCTGGGCAAGGCCGGCCATACCAACTCCAATAATTTTTGCAAACATTTGCTTTACAGGAGAAATACTGGAAATTAGAATTTCCATAACCCGTGATGATTTTTCCGTAGCCACTTCTGTAGCGATAATACTAGAATAGAAAATCACGGAAAAATAAATAAAGAATAGCAGAACATATACAATACCCCGTGCTTGGTTCATCTCTTCCTGTGTTCTAGCTCCCTCAACTACAGAAGCTTGGGAAAAGTCTACTGGAGCCGTTAATAAGGCGATTTCTTCTAGTGAAAGTTGGAGCCGTGACGTTACGACTGATGATTGAACTCCTTGTAAAGCAGAGCTTAACGCGAAGCTGACTCGGCTTGGTGTTAACGAAGTGGAATGATAAACGGCTTCCATCACGCCTGTTTCACCGTCTTTTATAACTAGTAAACCAACGTATTCCCCTTCTTCTACCTGCCCCACCAAACGATCGAATGAGTCGTTGGACAATTCAACTGCAATATCCTCATGGAAAAGTTCGATTTGTTCTTCTAATAAGAAAAAAACTTGTTCTCCTGTTTCGTCAATAACCGCTACATGATCGACTCTATCTTCATCTGAGAAACTGTTCATAATGGCATCCATATTCGCTAGTAGAACTATTGCTGCTGCTACAAGGATAGTGGATATTATAAATGGCTTTGATTTCACCCTTGTCATAAAAACATGGGATAACATCACCCAAAACTTATTCATAGGTAGTTCCCACCTTTTCAATGAAAATGTCGTGCAATGATGGCTCCTCTAGTTCGAATTTTCTCACGAAGCCTTTCGCTGCCACTTCACGAAATACTCGTTCTGCAACTGGAACTGATTCCACCTGAAGATGAACTCCTTCCGCTGTTTCCCGAACCTTTAACACACCAGTTACTTCTTTCAGGAAAAGAAGATCGAAGTCTGCATGAATGGCTATATTTTTCTTTCCAAAAGATCGTTTCACTTCTTTTAAATTTCCATGAACAACTGGTGCCCCTTTGTGAAGAATGCAAAGACTTTCACACAGTTCCTCCACATGCTCCATTCGATGGCTGGCAAATACAATCGTCGTCCCGTTATTCCGGATTTCTTTGACAGATTCTTTTAAGAGCTCCACATTTACAGGATCTAATCCACTAAATGGTTCATCTAAAATGAGGAGCTTCGGTTTATGTATGACAGCACTAATGAATTGAATTTTTTGCTGATTTCCCTTAGATAGTTCCTCGATTTTTTTCTGCTTGTACTCTGGAACCATAAACTTTTCCAACCAAATGTCAAGTTCCTTCAGAGCTGCTTGTTTTTTCATTCCCCTTAACTGTGCTAGATAGACGACCTGGTCCTTAACGGTAAGTTTTGGATAAAGGCCCCGCTCTTCAGGCAAATACCCTATTTCTGCTGTTGTTGAATAATCAATTTTATTCCCGTTCCAGCTAATCGACCCTTCGGTTTGGTCAATAAGGCCAAGAATCATTCGGAATGTCGTTGTTTTTCCTGCTCCGTTAGCTCCAAGAAAACCGAACATGGATCGTTCAGGAATCTTCAAACTGAGGTTATTTACAGCTGTAAACGCACCGAAACGCTTCGTTACATTTTTCAATTGTAACGTCATTTTATCTCCCTCCCTCACTTGCTATATAGCTATTTGTTGAATTTTGTAGAATTGAAAAAATATCATATTAATCTTATCACTAAAATTAATTAAAAGGAATAATTTCCCTAAAAACTCACATAAGGAAAAAATTAAGTTTCCTTTGTTTTTAATGAAGTAAAATGCATTCGTATATAATAATGAAAATTCATCATGGTTTATGCTAGGTTTACATTTGCCCGTGTTTTTAAAACAATTTTTCTGTTTTGGGATAAAACTGATTAGCATTTTGCGGAAGGAGGGGTGAAATGAAGTGGGTTATTAAGGCAAAACATTTAAATGCTGAAAAGGAAATAGTCGGACTTGAGATTGAAGATGATTCTGGAACATTTGATGCTAATATCAAATGGGATGGATCAATACAAATTAACATGAAGCAAAAGACGGAAGAAAATGCCGTTATTGTAAATACAATTCAAACATATGACATAGATGGTTTGATTACAAAGTTGGAGAGCTTAAAGCAAACGTGCCGTGATTATTTTGATGGCACTTGGAATACTGAGAATCCATACTCTTTGGCTGAAGGTGAAGGTGAAGAATCACTATATGGGGCGGATGATGAGAGAGTTAGTTATTTTTAAATGAAAGCTGCTATACAATATGCGTAATAGAAAAACACCGGTTGTAAGCTGCCGGTGTTCTCAATGTTCATTAGGATTGTATCTTGGCATGGCTTTGTTCGTCAAAGAATGTGGCTATGGCTACGTTCATATATTTCAGTCAGTATAAGAGAACCGTTTTTTATACAGTAACTTATGGTTAATAAAGTTGATTTCAGCGTAAGGCACGACACTCCTCGAAAATGCTTCACATTTTCTTCGTGCGTGGGCAGACTCGAGGGAGCATCTCAGAGTCCTGCGGGAAAAGAGGTTAAGGGGAGA
>JAJOJL010000115.1 GCA_021208645.1 Bacillus sp. (in: firmicutes)
GTCTCGAAAACATTGAACCCATCTTCTATCCCTCCAAAACTAGTTAGTAAGAGAGCTAATCATTTTCGTTCCCTCTAACAACTATATACCCCTATTTTTAAAGAAGGAAAACAAAAAAACACTCCCCTAGAAAAAATGGAATTATCTTCACTTCTCTGGGAATCTTAAGTTTATCAAGTAATCATTCTGATTGGATAAACAGGAGGTTTTCCATGAAACATATTACAGCAATATGCATTAAGCTCGTGAGTGTCATATTTATTTCGTTAATCATGCTGTCTGGATTTTTCAACTATCCTTTCGTACCGACCATCGTACTGTCCATAATTATTGCTGGAATAAGTTACTTGTTAGGGGATGTGGGGATTCTGCGCTTCTCCAACAACATAGTAGCCACATTGGCCGATTTAGGACTGACTACGGTTCTGATTTGGCTAGTGGGACCGTTTATTTATGGAATGGGAGTGCCCTTTTACATTGCCATATTAACTGCTGTTATCATTAGCGGGATGGAATATGTGTATCATTTTTATGTTTCTAGCCAAGTTTTAGGCAAAGGAGAAGAGCCTTCACCACAATCATGACAGGTTAAAAAACACGGCTACGGAACCAATCCATTCTATGCTCACAAATTATACTTAGGAGGGTTTAGATGAAGCACGTTATTGCTCTGGCTATTAAATTTAGTATTGCAGCGATTGTATTCTTATCTACCTTAACCTTATTTCAAGTACCCGTTTCCGTTATCCTTACACTAACGCTGGTGTCGATTATCCCTGCCTATTTTATTGGGGACCTTTTCATTTATCCTCGGTTTGGCAACCTCATTGCCACCATCGCTGATTTCGCCTATTACACGGTGGTCGTGTGGGCATTTATGGCTGCCACCGTTGGAACGTCTGGTACAACTATCGTCACAAACGCCCTATTTACAGCCATTTTCATTAGCTTTGTGGAAGCGTTATTTCACGGGTTTTATATGAACAGAGTAGTGAATCTGGAAGAAAAACAAGGGGAAGGGAGAGCTTTCATGCCTCAATTCCAAACGGAGTTTTCAGAAGAACTAGATGGGAAAATTCACAAAGATGATAAGAAAGATTAATGATGTAAAAAATCCCTCGTCCAAATTGGCGAGGGATTTCTTTTTTATTAATTTAAGATTTCGATGGATTCAATGACCACATCTTCGACTGGCTTATCATTGGCCCCTGTTTCCACAGTTGCAATGGAATCGACCACATCCATACCGTCAATAACGTGTCCAAAAACTGTGTGGCCAAAGTCTAAATGTGGTGTTCCTCCAACCTCGTAATACTTCTCAATGGTCTCTTCAGGGAATAGTAGACCTTGGGCAGCGGCTTGCTCAAACCAGCCTTCTGGTAAATTATTCGCTGCATGAACAATAAAGAATTGGCTTGTATTGGTGTTCGCTCCCCTATTCGCCATAGATAATGCACCATGGAAATGGGCAAGGGCTGTAGTAAACTCATCTTCAAACATGGCACCAAAGTAGCTTTCTCCACCGGTCCCTGTTCCTGAAGGGTCTCCCCCTTGAATCATGAAATCTTCAATGACTCGGTGAAAGATAACTCCATCATAATACCCTTCTTCACTTAACCCAATAAAGTTTTCAACTGCCAAAGGGGCATATTGAGGGAATAATTTTATATGAATGGATCCCATATTCGTATGAATGATCGCCGCTACCTCTTCACCACTTACATCATCTTTGAATTGTGGGTATTCTGGAGGAGCAATTTCCCGTTCCGATGGTACACCTTCCTCGGTTCCCTCTTCTTCCGCAGGTTCTAAATCAATTTGTGTGCCTAGACCATCTTCTGGTTCTTCTCCTGGTCCTGCTCCACAGGCTGTAATCAAGATAAAGCTAAAGCAAGCAATTAACACTAACATCCATTTTTTCATTCTACTCTACTCCTATGCTTATGGTTTAGTCGTTTCCCTCTGTAAGTGAGCCATATCACCGACAAGCTAACGACGCCCATCGTACAATAAGGACAGCAATTACAAGGAGGTTTTTACAATGACAAATACTGTTTTTACTCGTGAATCGAAGGTGCGGGATCTGGTTGTCCAAATTCCCCGTTCTGATGAATTATTCAAGCAACATAAAATCGATTTCTGCTGCGGCGGGAACCGCCCTATACATGAAGCCTTAGCTGAAAAAGCATTAAATGAGGACGCTTTTTTAAAAGAGCTTCAAAACTTATATGAGCAATCCCTCGAACAGAAATCTTCAGACGAGGAAAATTGGAGTGAAGCACCTTACTCTAAATTAATTTCCCATATTATTGATCGTCATCACGGTTATTTAGTTCAAGAACTGCCTGACTTGAGTTTTTACGTAACGAAAATATTCCGTGTTCATAGTCAGGATCACCCTGAGTTAGGTGAGCTTCATAAATTGTATCATAGCTTAAAGACAGAGCTTGAACAACATATGATTAAAGAAGAACAAGTTGTTTTCCCTGCCATTCTAAAATACGAAGAGAGTCAAGGTCAAGTAGAAAGGGACCTGGCCATCAATCGTATTGACGAGTTGGAAGCGGAACATGAAGAAGCAGGCAACCTCTTGAAACAAATGAGAGAAATCACTTCTGATTTTACCTTACCTGAGGGGGCTTGTACAACATATCGAATGACGTTTAAGCGATTAGAGGAATTAGAGTCTGATATGTTCCAGCACGTTCATTTAGAAAATAACATCATGTTTCCACGTCTAATGGAAAAGGAATAAGTTCAAAGTTTCTTGTTTATAATGCATGCCAAAGCCTATTTGATGGGGATTCCATTATGCAGGCTTTGGCTTTTTTTTGTGGGTTTTCGTTTGTTAGGAGGGCATTCATAACGTGGGGGAGGTTGAAATGGGCAAATGCTTGTATTGAGTCGATTTCAATTGCACGCTTTTACCACAACAACACGCTAGCCTGTCTTTGAATTGATTTCAAACACGCGCTTTCCTCCAAACATCATGCTAGCCTGTCTTTGAATTGATTTCAAACACGTGCTTTTCCCAAATC
>JAJOJL010000007.1 GCA_021208645.1 Bacillus sp. (in: firmicutes)
CCTATCCCCTGTGTAGCCTTGGCAGTCTCAGTTTCAAAATGCCATCAGCTCAGGAAGCCTTCCCCCTGACGGAGACGTTATTGAGCGAATCAAACATATTTTAGGAACAGATTCTTTCGAGATGATGTATTTAGGGCAATTAACAACCGAACGGTTGGAGGCAACTATCCCAGAGGGGCTTATTGTCCTTGATAAAAGCTCTTATTTTACTGTTGAGGACTTTGAATTGGAGTTTGAGTGTTCCTCTAGAAAAACTGGTGAAGAGTATTTCCATCAGTTCTTGGAAAAACATGAAATCCCTTTGAGAAAAACGGAAAATAAAATACTACGTTTCTATAACGAAAAAATAAACAGAAGCGATACATGATTTGAAAATTGATAAAGCAAGCAAATTACTTGTTTTACAGGAACATGTCAGTATAATGAAACACATAAACTTTCTATATAAAGAACCATTTCCAATATGGTAATATTTTATAACTAAATCACATTTGTTGCCGACAGATTAGATGCTTGCTACAATATGACTAAACACCCTTTAATCTGACAACAACGAGGAGTCTATTATGGAGTCAGGGAACGAAAAGACAGCATACGAATATATAACTGAATCCAAACTACATGAGCTTGTGGATCGATTTTACGAGAGGGTTTCAAGGCATCCAGAGCTAGCGCCAATTTTTCCGGAAGATTTCACGGAAACTGCGCGGAAACAGAAACAATTCTTAACCCAGTTTCTTGGGGGACCGCCCCTTTATACAGAGGAACATGGACATCCAATGCTACGGGCACGTCATATGCCCTTTCCCATTACACCGTCTCGTGCGAAAGCATGGTTAGGTTGCATGGAGCAGGCAATGGATGACGTAGGATTGCAGGACCCGTTTCGATCATACTTTTATGAGCGGTTAACTTATACAGCCAACCATATGATAAATACTCAAGAGTAAATGCTGCTCGCTTTAAGTAGGAGGGGAAATTATGTCTTCAAAAAAAGAGAATTTTGTTTGTTACGATGAACTAGGGTTATGCTGTCCAGAAGAGCCATCATCCTTTTATTTATCTGACCGGAAGAAAAAACCACTTGAAATATATATGGTTATTGATCCTTTATGTCCAGAATGCTGGGCATTAGAGCCAATTATAAAAAAGTTACAAATGGAGTACTCTCCCTATTTCACGCTAACGACAATAATGGGAAATGAAATAAAAAGTTTAAACCAGCCTTGTGGGTCAAAAAAGTCATCCCATTTAAAGCAGTTAGCCAAGCTTTATGATGAGATTGCTACTCGAACTGGTATGCCATGTGATGGAGATGTGTGGCATGAAAATACATCCTTTACCCCCTATTCCGTTATCCTTGCCATTAAAGCGGCAGAGCTTCAAGGAAAGGCTATCGGGGCTAAATATCTTCGCCGACTGCGGGAAGCCCTTTTTGTTCACAAAAAGAATATTGCCTGTGAAGATGTGTTATTAGATTGTGCCGAAAAAGTAAAAGGAATGGACGTGAAGGAATTTAAGCATGATTTACATTCCCAAAGTGCTTCTAAAGCTTTCCAGTCTGATGTTAAAACAACGAAGGAAATGAATGTAACAGCGGCTCCTACACTCGTCTTTTTTTAATGACGATATTGATGAGCCTGGATTAAAAGTAACGGGATTGTATGACTACCCTGTTTACGAAAAAATCATGGCCGATATGCTTGGAGAAAAAATGGAGAAATGTCCTCCCTTATCATTGGAGAGCTTCTTGCAATTTTATTCCGTTGTTGCCACAAAGGAAATCAGTGTTGTCTTTGATTGGAGTGCAGACCAAGTAAAGCGGGAAATGAAAAAACTACAAATCCAACAAAAAGTAGAGCCTGTATCTGTAAAATCAGGAACATTATGGCATTATATTGCCGAATAAAGAGAGAGAATGGGATAAACCAACCCATTCTTTTTTGTTTTTAAAACAGAAAAAAATCAGGTGGGGTAACCTGATTTTTTTCTGAACATTGTCATTGTCATGAAAGGGAGTCGTCCAGGGTGTGACGCTTATATATAACACATTAACTTGGGGGAGTTATGTGATACCCTTCACAATAATAATTTAACAGATTAAATGACTAAATACAATATTCCGTGAGATGATTCACAAATTTGTCAAATGACTGTGATTACTAACTTACAGTGAATCGGTTCTTTCTTTTTATCTGTTCTTTAATTCCCATCCTTAACAGGAATGATGTTTATTTAATTCCAGTACCTCAAGGGAAACTGCTAGTAAGTTTGTCTATTTACATTAGTTAACGCATATAGATGAAGATAAGGTGTATGTATATTAAGATGAGAAAGGAAGGGTGGTAAAGCCATGGCAGCTGTAATCATATTTAATATAATTGTTATCCTTATTTCATTTTATTTGGTCATTATTAGCTTCATGAATATCTTCCCTATTTGGATTGCACTTCCATTGCTTCTTTTGTCCATTTTCATTTTAATTAACTTGATCAATGGTAGACACCGATTTAAAGGGTTTAGAACAAGAAGGTTTTACTAAAGTGTTGCCGGTGAAAAGTGAATTCCTGTAGCGAAAATCAACATCGTATTTTACCACAGCTTATATGAAAAAAGCTGCCGTTAGGAAAGTTCTTCCCAGATGGCAGCTTCATTTTTACATCTTCTATTTTTCAGAAAGCAGTTCTTCTAATTCATTTAATGTTTCCTCAAAAACGGACAAGGCCTGCTTAATTGGCTCTGGAGATGTCATATCGACACCGGCTTTCTTTAATACCTCAATTGGATAATCGGAGCTTCCAGCCTTTAAAAAGTCCAAATAACGGTTAACAGCAGGCTCCCCTTCCTCAAGGATTTGCTTTGCAAGAGCAGTTGCAGCACTGTAACCAGTTGCGTATTGATACACATAGAAATTGTAATAGAAGTGAGGGATACGCGCCCATTCTAAAGCAATTTCTTCATCAATAACAATGTCATCCCCGAAGTATTTTTTATTTAAATCATAATAAAGCTCACTTAATAAATCTGGCGTTAACGGCTCCCCGTTGGCAGACTTCTCATGAATCAATTGCTCAAATTCAGCAAACATAGTTTGACGGAAAACAGTCCCGCGGAACCCTTCTAAGAAGTGATTCAATAAATATAAACGTTTCTGCTTATCTTCAGTCACCTTCAACAAATGATCGTTTAACAGCGCTTCGTTACACGTGGACGCTACCTCTGCTACAAAAATGGAATAATTAGCATACGGGAACGGCTGCTCTCTACGGGTGAAATAGCTGTGAACAGAGTGTCCGAACTCATGGGTTAATGTAAACAAGTTATTTACATTGTCCTGCCAGTTCATGAGAATATATGGCATAGTACCATAAGCCCCGGAAGAATATGCACCGCTGCGTTTTCCTGCGTTTTCCTCTACGTCTACCCAGCGTTTGTCGAAGCCTTCTTTAACGATGGATACATATTCTTCACCAAGGGGTTTTACACCTTCTATTACCAACTTTTGAGCTTCCTCATATGGAATCTTCATCTCCACTTCTTTTACAAGGGGCGTATATAAATCATACATATGAAGCTCATCCACACCAAGAACTTTCTTTCTTAAGCTGACATAACGGTGTAATAAAGGCAGATGTTCGTTTATGGTATCAACTAATTGATCGTAAACGACCTCAGGGATATTGTTTTTACTTAAAGCTGCTTGTCTTGCAGATTCGTAATTTCTTACATTGGCGTTGAAAATGTCTCGTTTAACATTTCCGCTTAAAGTGCTGGCGAATGTGTTTTTGTATTTGCCATATGTCTCGTAAACACCTTTAAAGGCATCTTCCCTCACCCGACTGTCATCGCTTTCCAAGAAGCGTAAATAACGACCGTGAGTAATCTCAATGTCATTTCCTTCTTCGTCCTTTATAACAGGAAACTTCATATCAGCATTATTTAACATTCCAAAAGTATTTGACGGGCTGTCTGTCACTTCACTCACTTGTGCTAAAATGGACTCTTCCTTCTCACTTAAAACATGTGGACGCTGACGATTTAACTCATCTAACGCATGTTCATATAACTTTAACTCTGGAGTTTCCTCCAAGAATGTCTTAATGGTTTCTTCAGGTATAGCCAATAGCTCAGGAGTAACAAAGGAAGCAGCATTTGTCACTTGAGATAAAAGTTGAGCGGCTCGGTCATTCAGGCCTTGGTAAAATGAATTACCAGTATCTTGGTCATAACGCATATGGGCGTATGTATAAAGCTTTCCTAACTTTTTCGATATTTCATCCTGGTATTGCAATAATCCAAATAATGTATCTCCTGACTCACCAAGCTTTCCTTTGTATTCCTTTAGCTTTGGCAACATATCCTTTACTTCAGAAAATTCTTTTTCCCAATCCTTATCAGTCGGGTAAATATCCTCTAAATCCCACGTCTTCTCCTTTGGAATTTCATCTCTTTTTGGTAGTGCAGTTGTGTTTCCTGCCATAACTACCAGCACCTCCTAATAGAACGTTATATTTTGACAAGTAGTATACTTCTAGAATTGCTAAGTAAATTCCTTTGTTTCTGTTAAAAATATTTTGTTTAAGGTAATATATCTCCCGTCCACACCTCCTTCATTTTACTCAATACATAGACATCATCTAAACATAGTGTATCCAACTGTTTATGAATATTGATATGATTTTTTACCTTAAAGACACCTGGGAGTTCCTTTTCCAATACTAGAAACAAAGCTAAGCTAGTTAAAAAGTCCATCACGGCTTCCCGTATTAATTCTTTCGGATGTTTATGGAGACTCCTTATTTGGAAGATGGAGCTTAAGGTAAGCTTATAAAGATCATTTGTCACTTCGCTAATAGTTACTTTTTCCCCAACAGGCTTTTTATTAATTTTCTCTAATATGACCCATGATTGCCACCATTGTGGAGGGGTTAGAAAGTAGAAATTGGTTTTTAAAGGGATAGAGCCAAGGGCAGGGAAGTAATTTAAATTAAGATGATGCTGTTGAAACAACCTTAGTAATTTTCTTTCTGTACGATTTACGTTTTTATACACCTTTAGTCTTTTTGAACAGACTTCCCTTAGCCAGTTAGTTGTAAAGACATCATAATACAAGTGGAGAAGCTTCGTCTTTTTATGTTTAGGATAGTTGAGATACTCTTGAGGTGTGAGTTGAAAACTAACAATATGAGGAAAAGCCATCGTCTTCTGACGTGAAACATAACAAAATTCTGTTAAAAAAAGCCATGAAGGGTCATGAACATTTACGTAGATGGAGTGAAGACACGGGACAGGTCGGATGAGCATGTTGTCTAATGAACAAGAACTATAAATAAAGTTTTCTTGTAACTGAATGGAAGAAAGAATGCCTACCCATATAGGTTCGATGTTAAGCTGAGCATAATCTTCTGATCTCCGTTCAAAGTCTGTATAAGGTATAGCTGCTCGTTGGATTTCAAATACATATTCCCTCCCTTGGATTTCAACTAATATATCGGGCCTTCTCCGAATCTCCTTTATGTAGATCTCCACTTTTGGATCTAAACCGTGCCTTTTCAACCATTGGATGATTTGCTCCTTTCCTTTTCTATGATCGTCCGTTTCTCCTTTATGGAAGAAACAAGTGCTGTTAGGTTTATGAGAAAAATGCCACGTTTGTTCCGTTCCAAGCTTCATTATCACCCTCTCTTTACATTCTGGACAATAGAATAATTCTTCCTGCCGCACCTTCTCCAGAAATTCCCGGGAATAGCCAGATAATGTGAGTACCGTACCATCCTTCCGAATAGCTGTAAACATAGTTATGCCTCCAAACGTATTTAATTTTTGGGAAGATATTTGAGATTAGCTGAAATCATGCAGGAAAGCCTCCATAAAAACTACCTTTGTTTTTACGGAGGTTTCTGTGGTTACAGTAGGGGGGATAAAAGCCTAGAAGTAGATTCAATCAATTTTTGCAACAATGAGCGATTTTTAAAGACACTGAGACGGATAACGGTAGAATGCTCCATATCGTAAACAAAGTCACTAACCAGTGTTTCAACACTTCTCGTTTGGTATAGAAAGGCATTCGCTTCAAAATTTAAATGAAAGCTTCTCATATCCATATTGGCTGTTCCAATGGATGCTATTTCATGATCAACAATAATAAGCTTACTGTGCATAAAGCCCCGATGGTATTCGTATATTTTTGCTCCCGCTTCTAATAACTCTGGAAAATAAGATCTAGATGCATAAAAAACAATTCGTTTATCGGGGCGACTTGGCACCAGGATCCTCACATCAATACCGCTTAAGGATGCTATTTTAAGGGCACTTAAAATATCATCATCAGGAATAAAGTAAGGAGAGGCAATCCAAATGGATTTTTTTGCTGAGGTAATCATCGTAAAAAACAATTTTTTTAAGACTTCCCAGCGTGTATCTGGTCCACTGGCAATCATTTGTACCCCACCCTCATCAAGTCGCTCAGGCAGATTCGGGGATAAATAGCTTTGCTTTAACACCGTTTCCCCAGTCGCAAAATGCCAGTCCCTGAGAAATATAAGTTGCAAGCTTCGAATTGCTTCCCCTTGAACGAAAAGGTGAGTATCTCGCCAATGACCAAAATAACGGTTTTTACCTAAATATTCATCTCCAATATTTAGACCACCTATAAAAGCATATTTTGTATCTACAACAATGATTTTTCGGTGATTACGGTAGTTAATCCGATGACTGAAAAGGGGAAAGCGAACAGGCGAGAAGGCAACGACATGAACACCAGCTTCTTTCAGCTCTTCCACATATTCCTTACCAAGCTTCCAGCTTCCAACAGGATCATAAAGAAATCGTACAATAACACCATTTTTTGCCCGGTCAATTAATATATCTTTTATTTCATGACCGATTTGATCGTCCCTGACGATATAATACTCCATATGAATGTGGTCTTTCGCCTTTTTTAAAGCTTCTTTTATATACGTGAAGGTTTCTTTCCCATCTGTCAGAACTTTTGTATCTGTTTGAAAGGAAATGGGGTTATTAGCTAGCTTATGGGCTAACCGGAATAACTTTTGTTGATGGTCAGCCATCTCCAGTATTTTTGATTCATCTAATGGACGATTCCCTTCAATCTGGTAAAAAGCCTGCTCATCGGAGATGGCTTTTTTAGCATAGGATTTCTTCTTTCTTACATTTTGGCCGAACATTAAATAAAAAAAGAAGCCCACAATAGGGAAAGTCCCTAATACAACCAGCCAAGTAACAGTTTTTGCCGGATTACGATTTTCCATGAAAATAACGAGGGCAATAAAAAAGGCCAACAAAGAAAAGATAATACTGAATCCTCCAACGACCCAGTTCTCCCAATAACCTCTTGTAGTGTATAAAACAATTCCTAAAATCGTAATAAAGACGATAATTTGTAGTCGTTTTAACATTTTGGTCCCCTTTTTCTCTCTATGGAGTTTTTCTTCTTCCTTCTAAGAAAATAGAACAGAATTAGACTACTCTTAAATCCAGTATACTATGAGGAAACTCCTTGTCAAATAAAACGACACAAATAAACAAAATTCTTAATTTGAGAGTTCGGTTCATGTCCCCTAACTTACGGCTAATGAATTGTTATTTCCTCGTATAGGGAGAAAATAGAAACGGGGATTCCAGAAGAAAAACCGATGCCATGCACCGGTTTATTTTAAGAGAAGCTATTACGCAATTGTTCTAAGGCGTTTTCTTTAAGAATTTCTTTGCCATACTCGTATATTCGATGAATCGTAATATCTGATTCATATCCAAACTCAAGCATTCTACTTAACATATTATCTTGCTCGTCATCGCTGTATTTTTCATCGAGTGTGACATAAATATAATATGTCCCTTCAAAGCTATGGAAGCTAGTTTTCACATCTTCTGTGAAGGTATGACTTAACCGAATAACATCCTCGAAATCTCTAAATCCTAATACAACGCTTAAGGAATGATCTTTAATAATGTCTTCATCTTTTTCTTTAGCAAATTGGCTATCGAGGAGATCAACGATATTATTATCCACAGGCATCTCATCCTTATCATCATCAAATGGAATTTCCAGTTTGACACTGCCGTCACTCATTTGGCCTCTTGTAACAATGATTTCTAACCCTTTATCTAAAGCATGAACTTGGACCCATAACGGACCGTTCAATTCAAAATTTTCTTGATCATTTGCTTCATTCATCATCTCGAAAAAAAGTTCTTCTCCCCGTTCGCGGTTATACCATATTTCATCTTTATTGAATCCTCGACGTTCCATGTCGTGATAGGTTATATAAAACTTAATAGTGGACTCATTAATTCTTTCAATATCCATGTTGTTCTCACCCACCCTTTCCCAATTAAATAATTGTTTTTTGAGAACAAAATCTTTTATTTGGAGTATTTAATACCCCTATATTCTTAAACTAAACACTTAGTTTTAAGATTATTATCCATTGTAGCGGAACGCAAGTAAATGAAAACAATAAATAGATTTTTTTCACAAAAAAACCTTGGATCTGTAATAAGAATAGTATTGGTTCTTAATTAAATATAGCTTGTATATATATATAGAAGAGTTTGTATAGTATGTGCAGAATTTAATTCCTTTTGTACAACCCGTAATACAAATCCTTTTATGGTATAACTACTACTTCTATTTTATATTGGATGACCAAGGAGGATCAACCTTTGAGCTCAGAATTTATAATTTCTTTACTAACAATTATTGGAATTGATATTGTCCTCGGTGGAGATAATGCCATTGTAGTAGCTCTTGCATGCCGAAATCTCCCTCCCCACCTTAGGAACAAGGCAATTATACTCGGCATTCTTTTAGCAATTGTTGCAAGGGGAGCTTTAACCTTGGTAGCTGTTCATTTGCTTGCAATCCCTTATTTAATGTCCATCGGTGGGATTCTTTTATTATGGATCGCCTTTAATTTATTGACTGGAAACGAAGAAGAGCATACCATTTCAAGTGAAGGAAAAATGAGTGATGCTATTAAAACAATTGTCGTTGCTGATGTAGTAATGGGCTTTGATAATGTACTAGCTGTAGCAGGTGCGGCAAACGGAAATACTATCCTTGTTTTAATTGGTTTATTAGTATCTGTACCCATAATTATTTGGGGTAGTAAACTTATTTTATACTTGATGAACAAATTCCCTCTAATCATTTACATTGGTTCCGGTATTCTCGTTTTCACAGCAGCAAGAATGATCCTCCATGAGCAGTTAGTTTTAACAACCGTAAATGAAATGGGGTTCAGCAACTCGTTCTTTACCATCATCCTTATTGTAACTATCTTAACAGCTGGATGGGCTTACAATAAAGTAAAAGCTGTACAATGGTTCCATTCCTCCAAAAAATAATTATTAGTTACTGAAGTAGTTACCAGTCTTGGCCTATCTGGTAACCCTCCGGCATTATATTATTCATTTTTCTACAAAAAAAATAGGGTGTGTCCAGTAGTATCACTACAGTCTCACACCCTTTCCTTTATTCATTCACAAGCTTTTTTAGTTGCTTCCTGCAGTTGGAAGGTACGTACTTTTCTAGGTAAGAACCTGCGGATCTCTGCTTCGTTATAGCCAACTTGGATTCTCTTTTCATCCATGATAATCGGTCTACGTAATAGGCCTGGATGATCACTTATTAGTTTGAACAAATCCTGTAAAGGCATAAGGTCTAGCTCAACTTCCAACTCTTGGAAAACCTTTGAGCGAGTCGAAATTATTTCATCAGTACCGTCCTCCGTCATTCGGACAACCTCTTTTACCTCCTCGACAGATAAAGGCTCAGAAAAGATATTTCTCTCAACAAATTCAATGTTGTTCTCTTGTAACCAAGCTTTTGCTTTACGACAAGATGTACAGCTTGGAGATGTGAAAAGTGTAACCATTGTACCAATTCTCCTTTCCCCATTTATAAATAAGAGTTTTATTTATCCCTTTTATATGCAATTTTATCTTAACAATTTTTATTATACTATAATTATTCTAATTTGAGTAGGGTTGATTTAAAGATTATTTCTTATTTTAACTAACACCAATCCATAAATACTATTTACCCTTAATACTTAATTGCTAAACTGCTATTTTGTCTTTTATGTAATATTCAACCCATTACGTTGTATTTCTTATTGTAGAGTAAAGTCATGATATTGTCACTAGTAAATACGTGAAAATAAGAAGAAAGGTTACATATTTTTATTAATTTTTTTTATTTTCAATTAGATATTGTGATTATCAATACCATAATAATTGAATCATGTCCTAATTACGAAAAAGAAAGGCTGTCTTGCCTAAGGACAAGACAACCCTCCTAATTAAGCAGTAGTTCGTGATTGTGAAACAGGCTGGCGTCTGGGAATTTTATTTACTTCTTCCCATTTACGCTTCAACAAATCTTTCCAAAGGTTCTTTTTTCAGTTTTTTCTTTTTACTTCCCTTCATTGCAAAACACGCTCCTTTCAGTGTTTTGAAATACCCATTAAATCAAAACAACCATAAAGCTTTGAAGAACTATACTCGTGGTTGATCTTCCTCTTGCTCAAATGTAAAAACTTTATCAGCCGCATCATAGGACTCTCCATACAATTCTTCATCCTTATACGTATGGATCGTCTCGTAAGTGTGGAGCATTTTTTCATAAATACTCGCTTCTGTCTCGTTTACTGGTGACCAATACAGAATTTCAAGCTCTGTAATTTTACCTGTGTCCAAGGACGTCGCCGGTAACCGATGGATTGAGCATGCTTAAACCCTTCCCGTTTGTAAAATCGTTGCCTTTTTTCCGTATCCGTATCTTCATAATCAATCGGTTCTACTTCTAAATGATGGGTTTCTTCTTTTCCTTAAATTTATTAAGCAACTTTTTGCCAAGACCTTGACCTCTAGCATCTTTAGAAACAAACAAATAATCAATAAAGATGAAATCGTCCATTTCCACGTACATTACGACATGATTTGGACCATCATCTTTCTTATAGACGTTCTTCTTTTCTTTTAACAGAAGCTCCATATGCTCCTTTGATTTCATTTCCTCAATTGGAAAATATTGATTTAATTTTTCATACCAATTCATTGTTTGCGTTTAAACCTCCGTCGATTTCTGGCTGCTTGCTTATGGTCGTGGAACTATTTTTTTATGAGAAAGAACTCCTCTCACTTTATATTATATGCGATTTTTACTTTTTGATAAACAAGACTTCGGAACAGTAAGTTTGAATATTTTTTGTCTGAGTCGTAATATACAGTCTAGTCCCATTCACATGAACAAATGCTTGAACTATCTCCGTTTTCCTTAGTTAAATCCACTAATTTTGTGCCAAGAGCTGAATTACACATAAGATTTCAGGAAATTTTTCTAAAAAAAGCTGACTTCGGCAGTTTCATGCGAGTCAGCTCTTAGGTGTATTCTTTTTATCAGCTAGGGTTCAAATAATTTACATTTTCTGTGTAGCGATTACCTGCATTCCAAAGTAAAAATTCATAGATCCCGTTTTCGTACAAAGCACGGATTTGTGCTTCCACTTCCTCTTTTCCATAACGCTTGAAGTTACCAGGTCCTAAATAGGAAGCAGTAAAATCTTGAATCCACGGACGGGAAACGGGAGGATTCTCCAATGCCCCTAACACTTCATTTTCTACTTTTGCATAAGCCGATACTAATTCATAAGGATATAAATCAGGCTTATCAATTCCGAAGTAAGGAGTCCAATGACTTGGATAGATCATAGAAGAAATGACATCCACATTTTCAGATATTCTTGAAAAGTTTTGCCCGATTCCCGGCGCCTCAGAAATTGTTGCAGCATAACCGAATATGTCTACTGATACATCTACGCCATAAGGCTCTAACTGTTCCCTTGCATAGGCTACAAAATCCGTTACTGCATCTACCCGTTTTTGGACATTGTCATCTCCATCTGTATAGGTTCCAACATCATATTCTAAAATATCATCTCTACGCTCAAACCCTTCCGGGAACCGAACATAGTCAAATTGTATATCCATAAAGCCTAACTTCGCTGCCTTTATGGCTATATCAACATTATAATCCCAAACTTCCTTCAAGAAAGGATTTACAAAAGCCTCTCCCCTTCTATTTTTCCAAACCTTTCCGTTTTCTAAGAAAGATAAATCAGGGCGCATTTCTGCAAGGACAGTGTCCTTAAATACAACGATACGTGCTATTGGATAAATTTGATGCTCCTCTAATATACTCATCATTTCATGCACATCTTTAATATAATTTCGGGAAATATCATAAAACGGTGAATCTTCTGCAACTCGGTAAGTAATATTTCATGATCGTCTTTAATATCAATAACCATTGTGTTTAAATCTGTAGTATTAAGAAGCTCCAATAACGTTTCAAAACGTTGACCTCCTGCCGAGTGACCAGTAACATAAATCCCCCTAACAGCATCTGGATATTCGAACGTATAACCAGAATCAAAGACAACGATAAATCGTGCCACTTCTTCAGGCCATGCCCTTTCGACTAATTGAACTTCTTTCTCTACATGAAACCCTGCAGCAAGAAGGTGTTCTTCATCTGTTACCTCGTCTGCAAGGACCAACCCTTGTCCCATAAAAAAGATAAGTAAAAACAATAAACTAAAAAAGATACCCTTAGCTTTCCCCATTTTTATCACACCTTTTCTTTTATGTATTTCTTAAGATGCCTTTTTCAATAACGTCCGATTCTTTAATTGTTGTTTTTATATTCTTACTCAATTATACAATGAGAAATGACAAGAATACATTAACATTTTTTTCAGTTTCACAAATTTTCTTTTTAATTTAATAACTAGATCTTGAACAGAAACTAATATGATATGACTAAAAACTTTCCGTTGACCAATGAAGGGTAAATGGTAGATTAAGAGTAATTAAATAACGACCTTTAAAAAGGGGAGTAGCGACCAAATTTTGGTTAATGAGTCGTCATTTCGGCGAAATTTCGCTCGGTTCATTAAGCTTTGATGAAAAGTACGCAAGACCTTTTTATGGAATTTTTTCTTTGTCTTAAAAGGAAATATTCCATAAAAAGGTCTATTTTTGTTGAAGGAGAAGATATAAGATGATTTATTTACTGTTTATTGCTGCAGCATTAATTACTGTTTATTCAGCTATCAAACTTTCTACTTATGCCGATGTGTTAAGCCAGCGAACATCTTTAGGAGGAATGATGGTAGGTACCCTTTTATTGGCTGGCGCCACTTCCTTACCTGAGGTAACGACGAGCGCTACAGCAGTATTTGTGAATAATCCTGACATTGCAGTAGGAAATGTATTAGGAAGTAATTTGTTTAATTTATTTATCTTAGCTTTTGTTGACCTACTTTACAGGAAAAAGAGAATAATGACCAGTATTCACAAAGATCACACCATAACTGCTTTTATTGCATTAGGATTAACAGCTCTAGTGTTAGTAACCATATTATTTCCTACAAATGTAACATTATTAGGAGTTGGTCTTGAATCTTACTTGTTAGTAGTCTTTTACTTTATAAGTATGAAACTGATTTCCAAGCCTACGGACGACATCACTGCATCTAATACAGTGGTTGAAGAAAAACATGTAGTTCAAAACAACGATGAAGTTGCTGCTAGTACGGAAATAAGCAATGAAAAAGAAAAGGTAAAAGAAGCATACCATACCCGAGCAATCTCCGTAAGAAAAGCAAAATTGGGATTTGTTATCTTTGCTTTCATAATCTTTGTTACAGGATCTTTATTAACCATCGCTGGAAATCAGATAGCTATGACAACCGGAATTAGCTCCAGTTTTATTGGCAGTTTCCTGATTGCCGGTGCTACTTCCCTTCCAGAATTAGTTACAGTTTTAGTGGCTGTACAATTATTAAATTATAATTTAGCTATTGGTAATATTCTTGGAAGCAATATATTTAACCTATTAATTCTTGCATTTACAGACTTTTTGTACAGGGGCGGAAGCATTTTATCAGCCGCTAGTCCCGTAACAGCTATAACTGCTTTTGCCGTTATAACACTAAATATTGTTGTGATTGCAGCAATTATCTTTTGGCAAATGAATGGAAAAGTCCGATATGGTTATGCTTTCCCCTCTTTACTTTTAATTATTGTTTATGGTGTCTCCAGTTATTTGATTTTTACTTTGAGTTAAGAAAACATGGTATCCGAACCCCTGATAATAGCTTTCACTTATTGGTGCAAGGGGTTCGGGACAACCTTGACTTACTTTTCTCCTCCCACTGACCTATTATTTAAACATACCCCTCTCCACCATTTTTTCTATGCTAAAAAAACCATCCACCCGTGTTTCAATAATGCCATCTTTATTGATTAGTAAGCTTACTGGCACTCCCATTACATGGTATAAATCCTGCATCTCCCCATCTTGATCAAGTAAAAATGTTACATTGTCAAAGGGAATCCTTTGGGCATAGCCCCTCACATCCTCCACTCTGTGTTCTAATTTAGTTAAATTAACAGCCACAATGACAGCATCATCCAACATCCCTTCTTGATTTGCAATCTCTAGTTGCCCCCATTGTTCACTACAAATGGAACACCATGTTGTAAAAAAGAAAAGGTATACCTTTTTCCCCTGAAAATCACCTAAAGATAACTCCTCTCCAGTTAATGACTGCAACGGTACAGAAGTTGCTTTCTCACCTTGATTAACCCCTTCCGAAACCTCTGTCATAGCACGCTGTGTTACAACTAATTCATGATTAGAACTCAAATAAAAAGCTCCTGCTATAAATAGTGAGAAAAATAATATACCTAATTGCAATTTACGTTTCATCCTATCCAACCTCCTCCCTACATACTATGAAAAAAGGTGGACATCCATTCCCCAATGTACCAGGACGTATGATCAAGCCATATTTAGGATAAACTAAAATAATGATTGCAACTGGAAAGAAAAGGTCGTATAATAAATTACAAATTTCAAAATATATTTTGGCGATGATAAAGAAGAGTACTTTTCTTATTGCATTTTCAGAGAGTCTGCGGTAGCTGCGAGCAGATAATGGAGAGAAAAGGAATGGGCTTTGGAGCCTTCAGGCTGAACCACTATCTTAGTGAAGTAGGCTTCGACGTTTTTCAAACGTTATCTTGAAGCCCCTTACTATTTTCATTTAGCGAGGGAGATAAGTGATTTCAAATTTTGAAATAATCAGGGTGGTACCACGGTCCATTCGTCCCTATCTTACGGGGACGAATGGGCTTTTTTATTTTTTGGCTCTGTTAGTGGATAATGTTGATTTTGGATTGAGTTGATTTTGCGAAAGGAGCGAGACTCCTCGAAAATGCTCCTGCGCCACTTCGTTTGCTCGTCGCAGGTAAAGAATGCTACCACATTTTCTTCGTGCGTGGGCTATTTCGAGGAAGTATCTCAAAGTCCTGCGGGAA